>JBGOTC010000231.1:0-5267 GCA_041476305.1 Terriglobia bacterium | reverse complement strand
CCCTGCTCGGTGATGATGGCGGCGATGAAGCGCGCGGGGGTGACGTCAAAGGCAGGGTGCGCGGCTTCGACATCCGGCGCGATGCGCACTCCGGCCATGTGCGTTACTTCTTCGGAGGAGCGTTCTTCGATGGGAATGGCGTCACCCGAAGCGATGGTCAAATCGAAAGTTGAAACTGGCGCGGCGACGTAGAACGGCACGTTGTGCTCACGCGCCAACACGGCAATTTGATAAGTACCGATCTTGTTCGCGGTGTCGCCATTCGCGGCGATGCGGTCCGCTCCGACCACGATGGCTCCCACATCCCCTTTTTTCATGAAGTGGCCGACCATGTTGTCGGTGATGAGGGTCATGGGAATGCCGGCTTCGTGCAGCTCCCACGCGGTGAGGCGAGCGCCCTGCAAATAAGGGCGTGTTTCAGGGACGAGCACGCGCAACTTGTGGCCCTGCTCGACAGCGACGCGGATGACGCCGAGGGCGGTGCCGATGCCCGCGGTGGCGAGGGCTCCCGCGTTGCACTGAGTCATGACGCGCCCATCCTTGGGCATGAGTTCAGCGCCAAAGCGGCCGATGGCTTCGTCGGTGGCCAACTTTTCGAGATGGATTTTTTTTGCTTCGGCGACCATAGCGGACTTTATGGCCGCGAGGTCCGCGGCGCTTGCGAGGGAGGCGAAGCGGGCGCGCATGCGCTCGATGGCCCAGAAAAGATCCACGGCGGTGGGGCGCGTGCGCGCAAGCGTGTCACAAATTTTCGGGAATTCGGCGCGCAGGTCATCGAGGGTGCGCGCGGGAGAGTGGAGCACGCCGAGGGCGACGCCCATGGCGGCGGCGACTCCGATGGCGGGCGCGCCGCGGATGACCATGGAGGTGATAGCGGCGGCGACCTCGCGATAATCCGTGTAAGTGTAATGGATGACTTCGGCGGGCAGGCGGCGCTGGTCAAGCATGACGACGCCTGCGTCGGTCCATTCGATGGGTTTGGCGACGTTTAGCATTTTGCTCGAATGTCGGTCACAGCTAGAGATCGCGGAGCCAGTGCGACTCAATCAAGAGCCCGGCGAACAAAGTCGAGTTGTAGGCGATGTGCAACAGAAAACTCGACAACACCGTTTTGCTGCGGGCGCGCGCCCAGGTGAATAAGAGACCCACGGCCACAATCAGCGCGATTTGCCCCCAGGCGCCGCTCAATTGCGGGGCGTGCGTCGCCCCGAAGAGCACTCCGGTGACGATGATTCCCGTACCCATGCCGAATTTTCGCGCGACGACGGGATAGAGAAATGCGCGAAACATCATCTCTTCCACCAGCGGGGCGACGAGGATTCCGAAAACCATCATCATCAACACAGTTGGGCGCGTCTTGAAGAATTCCTCGAAGGGGACCGGACCGGGCTGGCCAATAAACCTGGAAGCCTGGGAAATCGCGAAGGCGAGGACCACTCCGGCGACGAGGTGAAGTCCAATTTTTCCAGCATTGGACAAGGAAGCGCCGGAGATGGATGTGGTGAACGGACGCCAGCCCATCACACGCCAGAATCCTTCGCCGGGTTGGACAAGGCCTCTGGCGCGGCGGATCCGGACCATCACCCAGAAATAAACAAGGACGGAGCCGGAGGCGAGTCCCTGCGCAAGGATGGCAATGGTCACGACGACGACGGAGCGTTTTGATAATTCTTCAATGGGTATGTGAAGGGAGGCGGCGCCGGCGATGAGTCCGCCAACAGTGAACACCAGGATGCTTCCGACATAGAACAGCAGGAAAAGGACGATATCCCACCAGCCCCAAGGGACATTGAGGTCCGGCGGGACCAAAATAGCCGGCGCGGTTTCGGGCGTCAACGCGGGTGAAGCCGCATCAAGCGAGCTTGCAGGGATTTGATTTTGGTCAAGATCGGTCATGGTTGCAAAGTGTTGTGAACGAGCAATTTGACGATGTTCAGGCCTTCCTGTCAATCACGCCGGCAGTGGGAGGTGCGGCCCACCTGAAGGTGAGCCCTACGCTTTCTTGCCGTTGGCGGGCAGAAAGCGCGCGAGAACCTGGCCGGTGTAGGATTTTTTCGTGCGCGCCACCAGCTCGGGCGGACCCTGGGCGACAACGCGGCCACCGCCCTCGCCGCCCTCGGGACCGAGGTCAATAATCCAATCGGCCTGCTTGACGACGTCGAGGTGATGCTCGATGACGAGAACGGTGTTGCCGAGACTGGTGAGGCGGTTCAGCACGTCCAGCAATTTGCGGACATCATCGAAGTGGAGGCCGGTGGTGGGCTCATCGAGGATGTAGAGCGTGCGCCCGGTCTGGCGCTTGGAAAGTTCGCGCGCGAGTTTGATGCGTTGCGCTTCGCCACCGGAAAGCGTGGTGGAGGACTGGCCGAGTTGGACATAGCCGAGGCCGACTTCCACGAGCGCTTCGAGCTTCAGTCGAATCTGCGGAATATTTTCGAGGAGTTTCAGCGCCTCCTCAATGGGCATGTTGAGAACGTCGGAGATGGACTGGCCTTTGTAACGCACGGCGAGAGTTTCCGCGTTGTAGCGGCGCATGCGGCAGACTTCGCAGGTGACGTACACATCGGGAAGAAAATTCATCTCGATGCGGCGCAGGCCATCGCCCTGGCAGGCCTCGCAACGCCCGCCCTTCACATTGAAGCTGAAACGGCCGGGGCGATAGCCGCGCTCGCGCGATTCCGGGAGCATGGCGAAGAGGTCGCGGATGGGCGCGAAGACGCCGGTGTAGGTGGCGGGATTCGAGCGCGGGGTGCGGCCGATGGGCGCCTGATCAATTTCGATGACTTTATCAATGTGCTCGATGCCGAGGATGGCGCGGTGCGCGCCGGGGCGCTCGCGGGAGCGATAGAGTTTCGCGGCGAGGGCGCGATAGAGAATGTCATTCACGAGAGTGGATTTGCCGGAGCCGGAAACTCCGGTGACAACGGTGAGCAGACCGAGGGGCAGGTTCACATCAATGTTTTTCAGATTGTTGGCCTGCGCGCCGAGGATCTGAATGGATTTGCCGTTGGGGGAGCGGCGATTTTCAGGGACGTGAATCTTCAGGCCGCCGGACAAATATTGTCCGGTGAGAGAGGCGGCAGTGGCTTCAATTTCAGCGGGGCGGCCCGCGGCGACGAGATGTCCACCGGCTTTTCCGGCGCCGGGGCCGAGGTCCACAACATAGTTGGCGCGGCGAATAGTTTCCTCGTCGTGCTCGACGACGAGGACAGTGTTGCCGAGATCGCGGAGCTGCTCGAGCGCGGAGATGAGGCGGTCGTTATCGCGGGCATGGAGGCCGATGCTGGGCTCATCGAGGACATAAAGGACCCCGCGAAGGCGCGAGCCGATCTGCGTGGCAAGACGGATGCGCTGGGCTTCGCCACCGGAAAGAGTGGCGGCGGAGCGTTCAAGGCTGAGGTAGCCGAGACCGACGGCGAGAAGGAAATCGAGGCGCTCGCCGACTTCCTGGAGGAGTCGCCCGGCGATTTCGGTCTGGCGCGGATTGAGGCTGGCGAGGATGGCGTCCACGGCGGGCCGCGCGTCGCTGATACTGAGGGCGACGAAATCGGTTATGGCGAGTCCGCCAACTTTCACGGCGAGGCTTTCCGGGCGGAGGCGGCGCTCGGCGCAAACGCTGCAGGGGACTGGCGACATGTATTGCGTCATGTACTCGCGATAGGCGTCGGAATTGGTCTGGGCGAAATTCTGTTCGAGCAGGGGAACGATACCCTGAAAATGGAGTCCGCTTTTTTTCGCGCCGCTTGGAGCGGACTTCGGAGCATCGCCATTCTCTTTCGGCGGATAGCCGTAGAGGATGAGATTCTGGACGCGGCGAGGAAAAGCGTCGAAGGGGGTGGAGAGATCGAATTTGTGCGCGTAAGCGGCCAGCTCGATGGTGCGCTTGATGAAAGTGGAAGCGGAGCCAGGGCCGAGCGCGCCTTCAAAGAGCGGGCGCGACCAATCCACGATGGCCTTTCCGGGATCGATCTCATACTTCGAGCCGAGGCCGTTGCACGCGGGGCAAGCGCCGTAGGGTGAATTGAAACTGAAGGAGCGCGGCTCAAGCTGCGGCACGGAGACGCCGCAATCCTGGCAGGCCAGTTTTTCGGAGAAGGTGCGCTCGGCTCCGGCGACGACAGAGATGGTGACCAGGCCCCCGGCAAGTTTGAGCGCGGTGGTGACGGACTGCTCGAGGCGGCGGGCGATGCCAGGTTTGACGAGCAGGCGATCCACGACAATTTCGATGGTGTGGTTCTTGCGGCGGTCGAGTTGGACAGGCTCATCGAGAGGGCGCAGGGCGCCATCAATGCGGGCCTTCAGGAATCCTTCGCGGGCAAATTTTTCCAGGTCCTTGCGATATTCGCCTTTGCGCCCGCGGACCACGGGCGCGAGGACCATCACGCGGTCGTCGGTCTTGCAGAAATCGCCGAGGAGAGTGGACTGGACAATCTGCTCGACGGATTGCCTGCGGATGGGCTTACCGCAATTCGGGCAGTGGGGCGTGCCGATGGAACTGTAGAGGACGCGGAGGTAGTCATAGATTTCCGTGATGGTGCCGACGGTGGAGCGTGGGGAGCGGGTGGTGGTTTTCTGTTCGATGGCGATGGCCGGGGAAAGGCCCTCGATGGAGTCCACTTCGGGGCGCTCCATCTGGTCGAGGAACTGGCGCGCATAGGCGGAGAGGGATTCTACATAGCGGCGCTGGCCTTCGGCGTAGATGGTGTCAATGGCGAGGGAAGATTTGCCCGAGCCGGAGAGTCCCGTGACGACGGTGAGGGTGTTGCGCGGAATATCCACGCTGATGTTTTTCAGATTGTGCTGGCGCGCGCCGCGAACGACGATGCTTTTCAGACCCATGGAGTTTTGGAGACCCTCTCCCTGTGCGGGCCGCCACCCTATGGACAAAATGCGGCCAGCTTAACCTTCCAGCTTAGACAATTCCGGCGGTGTGGGCAAGATGGCCTCATAATGAGGGATGGCAGATCTGCGGAAATTCTGGCTAACGCTGCCGATGATTGGCGGAATCATCGGAATCCTGGTGTGGACGCGCTGGGGGGATCCATGGTCTCCGATGCGTATATCGGGGTTGTCCCTGATGGCGGCGGGTTTCCCTTTGTGGGCGCTGGCGAGGGTACAGTTGGGAAAGTCCTTTTCGGGGCGGGCCTACGCAAGGGCTCTGGTGACGCACGGGATTTATTCGAGGATCCGCAACCCCATTTACGTGTTCGGGATCGTTGTCATTGTGGGCCTGATATTCTTTTACGAAAAACCCATTTATCTTCTGG
>JBGOTC010000230.1:0-5313 GCA_041476305.1 Terriglobia bacterium | reverse complement strand
CTCATGCGGGCGCGCCTGACTTCTTGGGCGCGGACTCACTTGTATGCCCGGCGCGCTGTCGGGCCGCTTCGTAAAGGAGAATTGTCGCTGCCATCGCCGCATTGAGAGACTCCACATGTGTGCCGCCGGCTCCCGCGGCCGATGCGAGTGGGATCCTGATTCGCATATCGGCGGCGCGCTCCAATGCGGTGGGAAGGCCCGCGCCTTCGTTGCCAATCAGGAGTGCGATGGGACCGAGGAGATCGGCCTGCCAGGGTGCGACGACATTCTGGGTACCCGCGGTTGAAGTTGCAGCGACCATCTTGACGCCGGAAGCGCGGAATTGCGCTTGGAGGATAGGAATCGAGAGACCTTCTGCAGCCGGCAGGCGAAACACCGATCCGGCGGACGCGCGAACTACTTTTGGAGAGAAAAGACGGGCAGTGCCAAGCGCATCCGTGCTGCATGCGGCCACGCCGCTGGCGCCGAGCGCCTCCGCGGCGCGCAGGATCGTCCCCACATTGCCCGGGTCCTGCACTCCCACGAGCACGATGATGAGAGGAGACTTCGCGCCTCGCAATAATTCATCAAAACTGGCGCAGCGTGGGCGCACCAGGGCGGCGATCCCCTGTGGCGTTTCCGTCGCGGCGAGGCTCGAGAACTGCCGGTCGCTTGTTGCAAGAAGTTTTGTTGCTGAATCGAACTGCGCCGGGAAACTGCGCAAGTGCTTGCGCCCGCTTTCACTGACCAGCACCGCATCAATGGGAAGGGAAGAGCGCAGCGCTTCTTCGATAAGCCGCGGTCCCTCAATGCCGATGCATGGCTCGCTCGCGGCCGTGCGGCCCGCCAGGGCCGCACGAAAACGCGCGATCCAGCGATTGTCGCGGCCGGTTACCATTTCAGGTTGGCGTGAGCTCGAAGCGGAACCTGACTTGGATGAGGGCCCCCCTGAGTGGCGCATGCGTCGCATCCTTGGAGCGTAACAAACGGCGGCACGCAGGGTAAAGCTGCATCCGAGTGTGCAGCAGTCGTGCGCAGTCTTGCGCGAGCAAAATTGCTGTGTTAGGTTGGCCTCGGCGCACCGGTAGCGGGAGTCCGCGGAATTTTCATGGACTCACCTGCACCCGAAAGGCACAACCATTGCCCGCTGAGCTTCTGAAAATCACTCCAGAAGCCCCAGAAATCTCCGCTCTGCGTTACGCCTGCGATTTCATCCAGCGGGGGATGCTTGTGGGAGTTCCCACCGACACCTTTTATGGACTCGCGGCGGATCCCTTCAATCTCTCGGCGGTGGAGCAAATCTACCGGACCAAGGGGCGTCCTGAAACACGGGCGCTTCCCATCCTTGTGAATTCTGTCGAGCAAGCGGTTTCGCTCACACGCGATTGCCCGGATTCGTTCGTCAAACTTGCGCGCAAGTTTTGGCCCGGCGCGCTCACACTGCTTGTGGACGCGTCGCATCGTTTGCCTTTGAAAGTGACAGCAAATACCGGCCGCGTTGCCTTGCGTTGGCCCAATTCGAGGGTTGTCCGCTCGCTGATTGATACGCTGGAAGGACCGATCACCGGCACAAGCGCCAACATTTCGGGATTCCCGGCCTGCTCGAGCGCGGAGGCGCTCGTGAAGCAACTGGGCGATCGCCTGCCGCTCATCCTCGACGCCGGCGACACTGGCGCCAGCCTGGCATCCACGATTGTGGAATTGAAGCAAAACCAGAGGCGGCTCCTGCGCGAGGGAATTGTCACGGAAGCGGATATTCGCTCCGCCCTGGAATCCTGAATCCGTCTGCTTCATCTATCTCAAGGTAATTCCGGAAATGAAATCGTAATCACCGCCCGGCCCAAGCTTGATGTTTTCCACGCGCCGCCTGTGAACGGAAATGTTGTCCTGAAACCACAGCGGCATGTAGGGAAGGTCTCGCGCGATGATTTGCTGCACCTGGCTGTAGATGGTTCGGCGCTTGTCGCGGTCGGGCTCGATGCGAGCACGATCCACTAGCTCATCCAGCTGCGCGTTACGGTATCTGCCGCGGTTGGCTCCCGCGGGCGGGATTTTCCGGGAGCCGAAGGCATACTCGAAAAAATCCGGATCGTTGTTAGCACCCACCCATCGAAGGGTGTAGAGCTGGAAATTACCGCGAGTAATATCGGCATAAAAAGTGGCGAATTCCAACGGCCGCAGTTCCAGCTCAACGCCCACGCGCCGCCATTCATCCTGCAACACCTCGGAGAGCAGGCGTGTGAGCGGATCCGTTGAAGTCTTGAGAGTAATCTTCAGCCGCACGCCCGTTGAAGGGTCGCCGCGGCGTGGGAACCCCGCTTGCGTGAGCAGCGCCTCTGCCTTCGCGGGATCGTAGCCGTATGCAGGAAGCGTTATGTCGTAGGCCCAGTTGTTAGGAGGCAGTGGTCCATCCGCCACGCGCGCCTGCCCTCGCATCAGCGTGCGTGCGATGGTGGCCCGGTCCGTGGCATAAATCAGCGCCTGCCGCACCTCTCGCAGGCGGAGAATCGGGTCCTCGCAGTTGAACGATATATAGGAGAACAAAGTTCCCGGCTCTTCTGTCACCGCCAGGTCATGCTCCTGCGCCAGGACCGGGATCATGTCCGGCGTCAGCGAATTCAGTTCGATGTCGGCAGAGCCCTTTCTTAGCTCCAGCGCACGGACAACTCCCTCCGGGACCACCCGGAAGCGCGCGCGCTGGACTTGCGTCGCACCCCGAAAATATTCGGCATTGCGCTCGAACACCACCTCTTCATCCTGCCGCGCGCTCACAAATCGAAATGGTCCGCTGCCGATGGGATGCCGCGCAAAATCCGAGCCCGAGCCCGCCGGGACGATGCCGACCGCGGGCCGCGCAAGGCTCCACGGAAACGCGGCGTTGGGTTCCGAGAGATGGAAGACCACGGTCAGCGCGTCCGGAGTCTCCACCGACTGAATGGCGCGAAACGCTCCTCGCTTCGGGCTCTGGATCGTTCCCGATGCCCCGCTGATACCCGAGAGGATGGAATCGAATGTAAATTTCACGTCGGCTGAGGTGAGCGGCCGCCCGTCGTGAAATTGCACTCCCTTGCGAAGGTGAAAAACATAGGTGCGCGAGTCCGGCATCTCCCATCGCTCCGCCAAATCCCCTTGCAAGTTCATGGTGGCGTCGCGCTCGAGCAGCCCGCTGAAGAGAAGTCCATCGAGCTGTTGTGACCGCGCGTCCGTGCCCATCCGCGGGTCCAGGTTTGCCGGCATCGTTTCGATGAGGAAAGTCACCGTGCCGGGGGGCTCACTAGCGGAGCGATTGCAGCCCGCAGGGAACGCCGCGACCGGCACAATTAACAATACAATTGTGAGAACGGCTTGGACGTCAGCGCGGCGGTGCATAACTTACTTTACCAAGGATGGCGCCCCGGCTCGCGCCTGTTGCTGAGGGAAGGTTTCCAGTCCGTCGATGGATGGTCTCATAGGCGAGGATAGCAAATGCAAAAGCCTCCTTCGCGTCTCCGGGAATTCCCAAAGCGTCTGACGTTGTGACGTCAACTCCGCCCAGCGCCGCCGCGAGTTGCGCCATCATCAGCGGATTGTGAGCGCCCCCGCCGGACACGATCAATTGTTTCATGCTCATTTTTCGCGGACAAAAGCGGTACAGTGCATCAACGATGGATAGTGGAGTCAGCATTGTCGCCGTCCGAATCAGATCCGCGGCCCTTGCTTTGTTTTTTCGTCCCCAGGTGATCAGGCGCTGTGCGAACGCCTCTCCGAATTGTTCGCGGCCCGCCGACTTCGGCGGAGGCTGGCGGAAGTATGCGTCTCCAAGCAGGGAATTGAGGAGTTCAGGGAGCACGCGGCCCTTGCGAGCCAGCCGTGCGTCCGCGTCATAGTTTGCCCGTCCATGTGTAACGTGACGGACGAGCGCGTCCACTACCATATTGCCGGGGCCAGTATCAAACGCGATGACGTCCGCGGGCTTCGCGTCGGCTGGGATTCCTGTGACATTCGCGATGCCGCCGATATTGAGAGCCACGCGCCCCACGCGAGGATGCCGGTAGAGCGCATAATCCACGAACGGCACGAGCGGCGCGCCCTGGCCTCCAACTGCCATATCCGCAGGGCGAAAATCACCTACGGTTGTAATTCCCGTTCGCGCCGCAATCACCGCAGGCTCACCAACTTGCATCGTTGAAGCCACGCGCCGCGCGCCAAACGCTTTCGTCGATCGACCCTGGTGATAGACCGTCTGTCCGTGCGAACCGATCAGCGAAACGCTCCCGAGCGGAACACGGAAGTTCCGGCAGGCCGCAATAGCCGCTTCAGCAAACACATCTCCCAGCAGAAAATTGAGTTGGCTCAGTTCTGCCGGGCTCGAAGGCCCGCCGCTTGCAATGCGGAGGATGGCTTCGCGCACGGAGCTGGGAAAGGGAATCCCGGCGAATTCCTCCAGCCGTGCGTGGAGGTTTGGAGGCGATCCGGAAATTCGCGCCAGCGCGACATCGATGCCATCCGCGGATGTGCCGGACATGATTCCAAGAACGCGCATGGACTTCGTCGCTTGTCCGCGGCTCATGTGATTTGCTTCTTCAGTTGCGCCAAGAGGTTTAGCGCATCAAGCGGTTTCAGGTTATCCAGATCGGCGGAGCGCAGGGCCTCCAACACATCGCGATCAATCGGGGTGAACAACGGCGCTTGTCCGGATGCCGGTCCCTGCGCCGCCCCCGGGGTAAGCTCTTCCGTCAGTTCGTGTTCACTTCGTTCATGGCGCAGCAATATTTCCCGCGCCCGCTCGATCACGCTCTTGGGAAGCCCGGCAATTTTCGCCACTTCGATTCCGTAGCTCCGGTTGGCACTGCCGGCCTCCACGCGCTTCAGAAAAACAATCCCGCCCGCCGATTCCCGGACGGCCACGTGGACGTTCTTCACGCCGGGAAGAAGTTCCGCAAGCTCCGTGAGCTCGTGGTAATGCGTCGCAAAAAGCGTTCGCGCCTTCGTTTGGGATTGCATGTGCTCCACGACTGCCCACGCGATGCTCAGTCCGTCGAAGGTTGCTGTTCCGCGGCCCACTTCATCAAGCAGCACCAGGCTCATCGGCGTCGCGGTGTTCAGGATGGCCGCCACCTCGCTCATCTCCACCAGAAAGGTGGAGCGTCCGCGCGCCAGATTGTCCGACGCCCCAATCCTCGTGTAAATCCTGTCGGTGATTGGCAGCCGCGCCTGCGTCGCCGGCACGAACGATCCCATTTGCGCCATAATCACAATGAGCGCGGCCTGCCTCAGGTAGGTTGACTTTCCCCCCATATTCGGCCCGGTGATGAGCAGGATCTGCTGCGTCGAATCGTTCAGGTAAATATCATT
>JBGOTC010000229.1:0-5374 GCA_041476305.1 Terriglobia bacterium | reverse complement strand
CACTGATAACCCGGAGACTTCCGCGATGCACAGAATTTCCGGCGCGGAAAAGCAGTGCAGGTGCACGCGCGGATAGCGCTGCTTCAACGAGCGGAGCAGCGTTTCGTAATACTCGATGCGCAGGTCGGGATGCAACCCGCCCTGCAGCAGAATTCCCGTGCCGCCGAGGTCGATCATCTCGTCAATTTTCCGGTAGATGTCTTCAAACGAGAGCAGGTAGCCATCTCTCGCGCCAAGCGGACGGTAGAAAGCGCAGAACGAGCAATATTCCGTGCAGAAATTCGTGTAATTGATGTTGCGGTCGATCTGGTATGTGGCGACGCGCGGATCGTTTTTCCGATTGCGCACCGCGGTGGCTTCCATGCCGATGCCAATCAGGTCATCGGAGGCGAAGAGTTCGAGCGCTTTTTCGATGGTCAGTGACATGAGTTGCAATCCTAATCTACAAAAACCGGGTCGCCGCGCCGGACAACGCCCTCCCGAATCACGGAGCCGTAAATTCCTGAACAACCTTCGTGATTGCGAGCCACGGTATCAAGCACAACCTGCGATCGCTCGGCAGTGTCGGGGTCGAGAGTGATCACGGTGCAGCGCGTGTCTTTTTTCACGACCATCAGATTCAAGTCTTCCCCGATGCGAACTGTGCGTCCGACGAGCGAGTCCTCGAAAAACGGTTCCTGAGATTTCCAATCCACAAGAAAATTTGGGCGAAAGCGGCGCGGGTCCAGAGTGATCCCGGTCTCCTTGGAGAGCGCGTCAACTGTCCGGCGACCAAAAATGGAGACGGTGCCGGTGTCGTGCATGCTGCGCTCGGAGAAACGGAACTCGATGGGGCGGCCGAATTTCGCTTCCAGAAATGTCTTGAGAGCTGGATCGGCGACGTCATGCACGGACCCATCCGGCATTTTCACTTCCACGCGAAAACTTTTCGCGGCGGGACGCAGTTCACTCGCGGAAGGCGGAGAAACGAACCGCGGCTTCAACAAGAGCATGCCCCGCCATTGCCGCGGAGTCATCCACGGAAAATCAGGTTGGCCATGCGGATCGAGGAAGGCGTAAACGCGGTCGCCGACGAGGCCGGAAACGGCGACGAAAGTTTCATCGAGCTCCTCGCCGGCCATGCCCTTCACGGGGAAGCGGCGGATCACTCCGATGGTTCCGGCGGGTTGGGAGGCGGTCGCCATCTAATTTCTTGTCTGGTTGGTCAACCAAATCATTGAACAAAAACAAAACCCATTAAGAACGCGATGATGCCCGTTCGGCTCGATGGGACTCAGCGGTATCCGCGGCGGCGAACTCGATGGGGCGCGCGCGGGGGATGAAACCCGCTTCGGCGCATTGTTTGTAATAGAGATTGAGGCCGGCCAAGTTTTCGGCGTCGAGCGAGAAATCAATGTTGTTGCGGAGGTAGCGCTCAAGGGGCCGCACGGGCAGATCGAGTTTCAGCGCGGCGCCTTCGGCGATTTCCGAGAGGCGCGCGAGTCCATATTCCCTGGAGGCGAGAAAATCGGCGACGAGCTCGGGAGTGACGGCGTTGCGGCGCGCGACCCAGAGGGCGAGGACGCAGGGCAGCGCCGTCATTTCGCGCCACTGGTGCGCGACGTCATAAACAAAAAGCGTGTCGATACCCTGCACGGCCTGCTCGCTGGGATCACCGCCACAACAGAATTCGCTGGAGGGAACTTTTCCTGCGAGCTGCTCCATCTTAATGGCGATGCGCAGAGCGGGATCTCCGATGACCAGCGCGGCATCGGCTTGAGCCAGCATGGCCGCGGGATCGGGCGCGGCGGAAATGAACTCGGGGGAGATGCCCCAGAAATTGCGGCACAAAAGCTGGACGAGAGCGGCGGAGCTGCGCGAACTGGTGTCGAGGGCGATGCGGCGGGCCATGTCAATCGGCCTGCGCGAAATCACCAGGATGCTGCGGACCTCGCCTTTGGCGGCCACGGCCATGTCGGGGAGGACGACGACGTTTTCCATGCGCTGATATTCGATGGCGGGGATGATGGCGACGTCGGCTTCGCGGGTGCGCAGTGCTTCAGCACAGAGCGAGGGGACGGTGAAGGAGAGATCGTACTTGCCGGTGAGCGGGCCGTCGGTAAATCCCCAGACGAGAGGGGCGGTGTTCAAGTACTCGACGATGGACACTCGTAGTTTGGTCATGATTCCTTGCCGCGGGAAAATTAATTATAACACGAGGGCGCTGGGCATTTCCTGAGGCGGGCTGATTTCAGCGAATTCGACGGGGATGGAATGGGTGAAAGATCAGTCGGTTCTACTGAAGCGTATGCCTAAGTGAAGCCTCTTCGTAGTCCCATCGCTTGTCTATGGAACCTTGCATCAAGTGCCTGAGAAATGGGCCTATCGGTATGTCTCCGGGAATCTCCACTGCAATCAGATTTGGGACGTGTGACAATTCCGATTCACAGCCCAGCTTCAGTAGTTCTTCGCGCACCGTCTTAACATTGAATTCGTCAAAAACATAGACACGAAATACACTGTTGTTAGAAGGCTCGGCTAACCCAACAAAATCTAGCACCTCCCCATCACCAGTTGCGGAAACCACATCGCCACAACTGATTCCTTTGACGAAAATTGGAATGTTGTCTATGGAGAACAGTCCCGGCGCCTTTTCGCAAGCCCAGAGGGTTTCAATAGCATCGGGCGGATAGGCGTATGCGTCTCCTGTTAGAGGAAACGCAATCTTTACATACCGTTTCTCCATGGCTGAGTACGAATCCAACTCGTGAGGCGTCTCAGAGGGTGAGAGACACGCCAATTCGGAGCGCCTTGTTTTCCTTGGTCCGCATACGGGGATGATACCACTGGAGGATTTCAGCGAGGAGGGCGAGGATGAAATGCGTGAAGGGGGAGAAAAAGGAAGGACGAATAAGTCTAAACACCCACGTTCGCCCGAAGAGCGGAACGACCATGGGGCACCCCCGCACCCTTAAAAGACAAAGTGTGCGGCACCCACAGGCAGCGTCTTCTTATTCGGTGTATTACCGGACTGTCATGACGCGGGTGTGATGGTCGCGCAAAGACCATATGCGTTGGGATAGTGGGCCACCCGCGCAGCGACCACACAGAGCAACCAAATGCGCTAACTGTGCCGTCTCTATTTAGTGTATAGGCCCAGTGGTATCATCCGACTGATATGGGCAATCTAAGGAAAAACAAATTGGAGAGCTGCGTAATCCGCTCAAGGCTCTGGCTGGTTGCGTTGCTGATTTTTGTTTCTTGTCCGAGTATCGGTTCAAGTGCGCAGGAGAAGAAATGGTTGGACTACGAGCCGGCAGTAGTTGAACTTGCCGGGAAATTGGTTGTGGAGCACAAGTATGGCCCGCCGAATTACGGAGAGAACCCGAAAACGGATCAGAAAGTCAGAGTGCCCATTCTGACGCTCTCCGAACCCATAAATGTGCGCGGAGACCCGAAGAGCCAGATCAATGATTCGATGTCCGTTGAAGGAGCAACTCGAATCCAATTGGTGTTCGTGGTCGGGGGACCGGACTGGAAACAGTCTATTGAGAAGAAAGTAAGAGTGAAGGGAACTTTGTTTCATGCGATTACGGGGCATCACTACACAGCTGTGCTGGTAGAGGTTCAGGAGATTCAGAAGCAGTCAAAAAAATGAAACTGAAGGGTAACGCTGGTGTCCAATTGAAATATCGAAACATGTCTCTCGCGCGATGGTGAGGTCACTATGCTTCGTCGTCTTCTGCTTCTGATTCTTATTCTTCCCTTATTCTCCCAAGTGAACGAAAACACATGCGTCACTCATCTGGAGGCTCCGGATTATTCGAGACTTGCTCGGCTGGCTTCGGTCCAGGGAGACGTCTCTGTGGAGGTTAAGATTGCACGAGACGGAAGTGTGGTTTCCGCGTCCGCGCTTTCGGGGCCGCCAATCTTGCAAGACGGGGCCGTAAAGAATGTACGAAAATGGGGCTTCAATTCAGGAATGGAGAGGAATCTCCGGATACTTTACCAATTCAGATTGGAGGGACCTGCGTATAGCTGCGCTACTCCCGATGTCTCCTTTGACCTCCCAAACAAAGTTCTGATCGTTTCCAGTCCCATACCGCCGTACTAGGATTCGACATGTGAACTACACGGTCATCCAGTTGCTGGGGTAAAGAAAACCAGATTAGTTCACGGTGCCCGACAAGGTTTTCACGGTGTAATCCGGTGGAATGACAAAGAGCGAAGGATCGGGCTCGCTGCGGCTCACTTTGGTGAGCGTCATGGTGGTGGTGCCGGTGCGCGGGTCGGAGTGGCGCGTCATCATGGTGATTTGAAGGTCCTCCGAATACCACTGCTCGGTCACGACCAGAATGGGTTTCTCATTGCCGATTTCTCCGGCGGGAATGGTGCGCGTGATGCGAGTGCCGGTGACGGTGAGACCTTCCATGGTCTGCACGCCGAGGTCTTCGGTGACCACCTTCAGCGGCTCTCCCACTACGACGGGAAGCACGGCCTTCGGCGACAAGGTGCTGGAATTTCCCGACCGCTTAAGAAGAGTCTGCGAAGCGAATTTCTTTCCCGGGACGAGCTGCCAGTGGGTGTTGGCGATGGGATCGTCGATGGAAATAATATACGGTGGAGGATCGGTGGGGGGATAGGGACCAATGAGTGGCAGCGTCTGCTCCCGCCGCATCCGTCCCTGCGAATCGCGATAGACCGGTGAACTGTTCTTGTGGGTGATCTGATTGCCGTCTGCCAGCGTTTGGACAGATTCCGTGACGACCTGCGCGGAATAGGGACGGCCAATGACAGGCGGCCCGGTGTAAACAGCCTCAAACCCGCCGAGCACACCGGCTGCGGCGACCTTGGGCGCAGCGCCGGTGGGAGGGACTGCTCCGCCTCTGCCGCCGCCTTGCACCTGAATTGGTGTCAATTCGCCGGACTGGGCGCTCGCGGGGCCGCACAGACCGAGCCCTGCAAGTGCAACGATGAAACCCCTCAACCACTTCGCGCTGATCTTCATCTTGATTCCCCTTTCCCGTTGAAAGCCAGGAGCAAATGAAAAATTACCGGACGAAGCGAATGGCCTGCGGAGTTCCGCTTTGATTCACGAACAAATCCGCGACAATCATTTCGCCGGAATCGCTGATCGGTGTGGAAAGCCCGAGCCAGGCGAGCGCGGAACGCGGCAACTGATAGCGCACGACGACGCCGTAATCGATGGTGGAAAGGTCGTCGGCGTAAGGAAGCGGGACGAAATCCGAGAGCGTCTCCGATTCCCGCGGGCGGCGGTGCGGACGATTCCGCGCAACATTAGTATTTGTTGCGCTCGGCGCCGACTCCGCCGGACGAACCGTGGTTGGGGCGGGCGGGGCGGGAGAGACGGCTACGGGATTTTGCTGCGCCGGGT
>JBGOTC010000228.1:0-5403 GCA_041476305.1 Terriglobia bacterium | reverse complement strand
TGAGGTCGTAAAACAGGATTCCCGGCTTGGGGTAGTCGGGAACCTCCCGGATGAGTCTCTTGAGATCATTCATGCGCGCATCTCCCGGCTGGCGATTCGTTCCGCAAAGCGCTAATCCTCGTGTTCGATGGAAAACCCATCCGCAAATTGGGGCAACATATCGGCCCCGGCTTCACCGACTTCGTCCACGGTTGCGCCGCGAGGCCCGCGACGCAGTTCAATTCTGAGCGCCGCGAGTTGCTCTTCCGAACCGAGGGCGTAGATTTCCACGCGGCCATCGGAGAGATTCCTGACGTACCCGCGAATCCCGAGCCGTCCGGCGGCGCGCTGAGCGAAGAAGCGATATCCGACACCCTGGACAAAGCCAGAAACAAAGAAACGCTTCGCAACGGACGGAGTGGCCACGGCCAGCGAGGCATTCTACCAGAGCCAGCGGCGGGCCCGCGCGAACGTTTGTGCGCGGAGTTGCCCATGTCGCGCCCCGCGGAAGCGTCGTGTAAGATGCTCGACGGGAAACTTGCTTCCTTTGGGACCCCGGGCTCAATATCCGCAATTTTCCAGAGTTGCGCGGGGGTGCGCCCTCGTTACCGCGGGGCTACTGGCGCTTTGCAGCGCGATCCAATCCCAAGAAGCGCAACGACCCGCGCCGCCAGCAGGAGGCGGAAATCCCGCACCGCCGCCACCCAATGCGCGCATCGGGAATGTGCATGGGTATCCTGAGCTTCTGGTGGGCGGCCGGGCATTCTTCATACACGCAGCGGAATTTTCCTATTACCGGGTCCCCCACGACCTTTGGGAACAATCCCTCGATAAATACCGCGAGCTGGGCATCAACACCATAGACCTGCGCATCCCGTGGAATTGGCATGAGGCGCATGAAGGGGATTTTGATTTCGATGGCCACTCCAATTCACGGCGGGACCTGCGCGGGCTGTTGCGGATGATCACCGAAAAAGGCTTCCGGCTGATTGCGCGGCCCGGGCCGGTGATTGGGAACCTGTGGAGGGCAGGCGGCTACCCCGATTGGTTGCTGGCGCGCGCGGAATACGAGATGTCGGCGACGGATCGGCTGGCGGGCCACGCGCCTTCCGCCGCGCGAGCGCAATCGACGAATGCAGGACTCGCGGCGATGGGTTGGATGGCGAATACCACGCACATGAAACATGCAGTTGAATGGCTCACAGCAGTGGCGCGGGAGCTTGCCCCCTACAGCTCGACAAATACTCTCAGGCTGCCCGGAGAAGCGCCGGAGGAGGGAGCATCGAAGGAAGCCAAGAGCAAGGAGACGCCGGGGCCGCTGTTGTTTGTTTACCTGGATGATGAAGCGGCGCTCGATGCGGCAACCTCCGACTCCTCCGAGTACTGGCGCTACATGGAAATGCTTCGCGATGCGCTTGTGGCCGGCGGACTTGCTTCGGGGATAGCGGGACGGAATGGCGGCGGCTTCGCGATTATCGCCGCGCATGCGGAGAACGGTTTTGGGCATCCTGAGGTCGGGTCGAGCCCGGGCGTGGCGGGCGCGTGGTTGATGAACCCGGTGGGACGATTCGAGAGTGAGGACCCCAAATTCCGCGGAATGCAACTGACGGATTCCGACGCGCAGACCATCGCATTGCTCGCGCAATCGCTGCGCACACAACCGGTTTTCCCCGGCATGCTGACGAGTTTTCAGGCCGGATGGTTTGCTCCGGCGAATGACGCGGATGCGGTCCTGAGCCCGGCGGCCAACACACTGATGACCTCGCGGTGGTTCATGGCGCAAGGGATTACAGGAATCGGGTACGCGCCATTGCAGGAAGGGATCACTCCGCCGGGATATGCAGTTGACGCCGCGAACCGCGAATACCGCTGGGGGGCGGCGCTGGATTTGAGCGGAGCAAGGCAGGCTCGCGCCGCGGCCGTGGAACGCAACGCACAGATGCTGGAGGTTTGGGGCGATTTTCTGGCCGCGGCGCATCCTCGCGCGGATATAGGTCTGGTGGACTGGCGCGGGTCGCTGGCGCACGCCAGTGAAATCCCGGCGCAATTGGCGCAAAGAGCCGCGAGCGAGTCGCCCAGAATATTTCGGCAGGTCGAGCGCGTGGCCTATTTCTCAAATTTCCCGGTCGAACTGGTAGATCCCGCCGCGCAACCAGTGGATACGCTTCTGCACGATCCCATGCTCCTGTTGGTGATCCCGGAAGCGCTTCGCGGCAAGACATTTCTGCCGGCCAGGGCGCAAGCGGCACTGCTCGATTACGTCCGGCAGGGAGGAACGCTTGTTTGTAGCCCGGAAAGGCCCGCGGGCCCTCTGTTCGATGAAGCGGTGCGCGGAGGTTCCGCGACGATGGCGGGCGAGGGGATGCGCGCCACGCGCATCGGCAACGGGCAGATCATCGAATGGAGCAAGGATTTCTATTCCTGGATAGACCCCGCCGAAAGTTTTGCGGCAAGCCGTGACCGCCCCGAAGCGGCGTGGGCCACGGCGCAGCTTCGAGCCGCGGCGTTGCTGGCGGGAATCCATGCTCCTCTCGTGGAGCCGCGCGAACACTCCGTGGGATTGCTGTTCAGCGAACTGGTGTGGAACAAAGCCGCGGGAGTGCTGGGCGCGCCGGCGGTGGATTGCCTGCCGCATCCACATTGCGCCGGAGGGATGCTGAGCGTAACGAACTGGAGCAGCGAGGAAACGATCCGGGAAACGCTCAACATTGTGGCGCCGACGTCCGACGCGCGCATGAGGGATGAGCACGGAGACATCGAATTGCCCATCGAGGTTCCACCCAGAGAATCGCTCTTGTTGCCGCTCAATATCCCGCTGTGCAACGCGGAGGCGACCACCACGGCATGCACCGACCGAATCGTCGCGGCGGGAGCGGAGCTGGTCCAGGTGGCCCGCGAAGGGCGAACTCTGGAACTGACGTTCTATGCGCCATCGAAAGCGACGATCATCCTGAAACTCCAGAAACCGCCGGGCCAGGTGGAAATCCCCGCGCACGTCCCGGAGACCGAGCGCGACAAGCTGAGGTTCCCAGAGCGCACGCTGGAAGGGATCTACGACAAGAAGGCCGGCACATTCGAGGTCGTGCTCCCGCGAGGTCCGGCGCCGAAGTTTCTTCGGCAACTGAAGATCCACCTCAGCTATGTGCCGGATGTACTGGAGAAGGGGAAGGCCCCGAAGCATCATGGGCGAGGCTACCGGTCTGCCCTTACGGACGCGATGCGGTTCCCCCTGGGAGGCGGCGCCTCGTTGGCGACCGATCCGCCGTTGATATTACTGGAGGGGGATCAGAGCGGACGAATCACGCTGGACGCGGAAAACCGCGATGACTCTTCGCTCTCTCTTCAGGCGACGGTGGATGGCGCGGTGCATGGAACGGAGAGTTTCCGCCTGGGTGACCAGGAAGAAAAATTTGAGACGATAAAATTGAAGGCGGCTGAGGCCAATGCCCCGCCGGGCGCGGATGGGCTTCTTCGCGGGGAACTTCTGCTCACGGGTGATAAGAGCGGGGACCGGAGAACGCCGCTGAAGTTCCTGATAGCCGTTGATGATGCGCCAGTCCATTACGAATATGACTTTGAGCGATCCGGGGCAACCAACTGGGTGCTGGAGAACAAGTACCTGCGGATGATCCTGCTGCCCGCGACAGGCGGGCAAATGGTGGCGCTGGTGGATAAGCTGGGCGGGTTCAACATGACGACCACGGCGGGGGGCCTGCGTGACATGTTGCAGTTGCCCGGTGCGGAAGGAAAGTTGCTCGACCTCAATTTCAATGTGGATTACTCGCCGGAATGGGTGACGGAAAACGGGACAACCGCGGTCCGCGTGAAAGCGCGGTGGCCGGAAGGCGCGCCGGTTTCCGGCGAAATTGTAAAGACAGTCCGCATGAGCCGAAAGGATGGCCAGGACACAATCGAAGCGGAGTACCAGGTCCAGAGAGACTCCCCCATAGGGGCGGGGAGGGATAGCGGAGTGACTCCGCAATTTGTTACGGCATTCTCCGTGCATGCCATGGCTGAAAAACCGGAAAGCACTCAATTCTGCTGGGGGAATGCCGCCTCGGACGCGGCGACAAATCCCGCAGCGGGAGAAAATGTGAACTCGTCCGCGATGCAATGTGCGGCGTTTGAGAC
The DNA here is from genome assembly GCA_041476305.1 of Terriglobia bacterium. Classification (GTDB taxonomy): domain Bacteria; phylum Acidobacteriota; class Terriglobia; order Acidiferrales; family UBA7541; genus DASTCZ01. Next base: position 1,293 of record JBGOTC010000228.1, on the reverse strand, counting down.
GGGAGGCGATTCCGTCGCCATCCCGGAACAAGCTTCGCGCTTGGAAGTGCGGACGACGGGGCGCCCCACATTTGTGGTGGAATGGACGAAGGGCCGGGTCACGATTGCCCAGCAACGATACTCAGCACAAGTCCTGGTGGAGTTCCCGATCCCGGCATTGGGCGGGGATTCCGGGTCACTGATTGTGCGCTACACTGTTTTACGGAGCCAGTAGGAGACGCCAGAACGGTTTGCAATCGCGAATAGCGGCTGGCGCATCCAATTTCACATGGGAACAATGAGGCACGCGCGAAGCGCGATACTGTGTGCGGCGGCGCTGGCGGCAATCCCCGCCGGCGCACAAACGCGTCCCGGGCCGATGCCGCCGCCGGCCAACGCGCCGCCGACGGTGACGCTTTCCCCGAATCCAAGCGTCGCGCCGCCTCCACTCCCCGCCACGGAAATCATCAAACGGTTCAGCGAGAACGAGGATGCGTCGTTGCGGGCGCACAGCAACTATGGCTACCACCGGGTCGTGAAGGTGGAAGAACTGGATGATTCCGGAAAACCGACGGGCGATTTTATTTATGCGACGGATTGGGTGAAGAGCCCGGAAGGAAAGTTTTATGAGAAGCCTCCCAAACATCCCGATTCGACGCTCTTGCACCTGGACCTGGAGCCGGAGAACCTAGCGATTCTTGGGAAGATCCCTCCGTTACCTTTTACGACCGGGCAGCTCTCTCACTACACCATTACTTATGCGGGCACGCAGAAGATCGACGAACTGAATACCTACATTTTCCGCGTCGAACCCAAGCAGGTGGAACGCTCCAAGGCCTATTTCCAGGGTGTGATCTGGGTGGACGACCAGGATTTCGTCGTGGTGAAGTCCACGGGCCGGTGGCTCACGGAACTGGGGGAAGTGGTCACCGTGCAATTCCCCTTCAAGATCCTGGACACCTATCGAGAAAACGTGGAAGGGAAAATATGGTTTCCGGGCTACTTGCGGTCCGAGGAATCGATTTCCACTCGAAACGGCTCCTTGCGCGTGCGTTTGACGGTTCGCTGGGAAAACTACAAACCGGAAGGCGCCGCGCCCGCAGCCCCGCAGCACTGACCCGCCGTTCAAACAAAGACAAATGCAGAACGAGTTTGGAGGAGTACGCCAAGAAAGATCTAGCGAGGCGTAAAGCGCGGAGGCATGAAGTCGTCGCGCTGGAAGCTGATGTCGTCAAAGTTGAAGGCCATGGCGTGCCATCCGTGCTTCTCATCGGGTTCGACGCGGACAACGTGCGCCTGCGTGAGCATGCGTAT
>JBGOTC010000227.1:0-5407 GCA_041476305.1 Terriglobia bacterium | reverse complement strand
CGCAGCGGCGCGCCGATCAACTCCACCTTGTACTTGTCGAGGATGCCGCCTTCGGCAAGCGCAATGGCCAGGTTCAACGCCGTTTGCCCGCCGACGGTCGGCAAGAGGGCGTCGGGGCGTTCCGCGGCAATTATTTTCTCGAGGTAATCCCGCGTGAGGGGCTCGACATAGGTGCGGTCGGCCAACTCCGGGTCCGTCATGATCGTCGCCGGGTTGGAATTCACGAGGATGGTTTCGAACCCGTCGGCGCGCAGCGCTTTGCAAGCCTGCGTGCCCGAGTAATCGAACTCGCAGGCCTGCCCGATCACAATCGGACCAGAGCCGATGATCAGGATTCGTTTTATGTCGGTGCGTTTCGGCATTTTGCTTTGAGGTTCAGGCCATGCGACCCGTATTTCCCTTCGCTCCACGCTTCAAGGATTTATTGAGCCGCGCTTCCTTCATCATGTCCGTAAATTGTGTGAATAAATAATGCGAATCGTGCGGCCCCGGCGAGGCCTCGGGGTGATATTGCACGCTGAACAGGGGCAGCGACTTGTGGCGCAGGCCCTCGTTTGTGCCATCGTTCAAATTGACGTGCGTGATTTCCACGTCGCGGGTCGGCAGCGATTCCGGATCCACGGCAAACCCATGGTTTTGCGCCGTGATTTCCACCTGGCCGGTTGCGAGATTCTTCACCGGGTGGTTCGACCCGTGATGCCCGAATTTCAATTTGAAAGTCTTGCCGCCCAGCGCCAGCCCGCAGAGTTGATGTCCCAGACAAATTCCAAACACGGGGACTCGTCCCAGGAGTTTGCGAATACTTTCGATGGCATAGCCCGCGGGTTCCGGGTCGCCTGGACCGTTGGACAGGAAAACTCCCTGCGGTTCCAGCGCCAGCACGTCTTCGGCGGAAGTTTTTGCCGGGACGACGCTTACTTCGCAGTTGTGGTCCACCAAGAGTCGAAGAATGTTCTGCTTGATCCCGAAATCGTAGGCCACCACGCGCCAGCGTTGCGCTTCCGCGCCCTCGCCGGCTCCTCCCAGGTCTTCCCGCCAGGGGGAAACAGCCAGCTCAATGGAGCCCTTGCGCCACTCGTATTTTTCCGGCGCGGTCACACGGCTCGCCAGTTCCTGCCCGGCCATCGTTGGCAGGGCGCGCGCCTCGGCAACGAGCTTCTCCGCGGAAGTGCCATCCGTCGAGACCACGCCGCGCAACGCTCCTGCGGTCCGCAGGTGGCGGACCAGCGCGCGGGAATCGATATCCCAGATGACGGGGACCTTGTGGCGTTCCAGATAGGACTGCGCGGATTCTTCGGAGCGCCAGTTGGACGTCACTCCGGAAAACTCGCGCACGATGAGCGCTTCAATGTGCGGCTTCGCGGCTTCATCGTCGTCGGGATTGGCGCCCACGTTGCCAATGTGGGGATAGGTCAGGCAGACAATCTGCCCGGAATAACTGGGATCGGAGAGAACTTCCTGGTAACCGGTGAGGCTGGTATTGAAAACGACTTCCCCGCCCCGGCGGGTCCTGGCTCCCGCTGCGCGTCCATGAAATACTCGCCCGTCCTCAAGCGCAAGCGTGGCGGGCTGTCCGGGTTTCTGCGTCAGCGCATCCTCCTGATTTCACTTCGCGAGCTCATGAGCGAATTTCATTTCGGAGGCGGCGCGGCGGAGATGGATCCGAAATGGTTGATGGGCCAATAAGCGAAGACGGCTTTGCCATAAATGTAGCTCGCGGGCACCGGCCCGAACATGCGCGAGTCGTTCGAGCTGTCACGGTGATCGCCCATCACAAAGTACTGTTCCTCGGGAACGCGCACCGGGCCATAGTTCGACAGGTCATAATATTGCGTGGGCACGTAAGGCTCGTCGAGCGCCTGCCCATCCACATAAACGCGCCCCTGCTGGATTTCCAGAGTTTCGCCGGGAAGCCCCACGACGCGCTTGATGAAAGATTTCGTGCGGTCCAGCGGATACCAGAACACCACCACATCTCCGCGTGCAATAGGTTCAAACTTGTAGGCAATCTTGTTGATGAAAATGCGTTCCTGGTCGGAGATAAGCGGAGCCATGCTCGTGCCCTCGACGCGCACAGGTTGATACAGGAAGACAATGATGACCACCGCGAAGCAGACCGCCAAGAGTAGATCGCGCACCCAGACGCGCAACTCGCGATGAAATCCCGACGGCGCTTCAGGTGTTTCGCTGGCTTCCGGGTTGGGAGTTTCTGGCTCCGCCATAAAATTACTTCGGGAGATATTTATACCACGCCGCGCGGGCCCCGCCAACGCTTATGCGGGAGAATTTTCATGCGGACACCCCGCACCCATTGACTTGGATGCCGCCAGAACACTTTCAGGTTTGTTGGGGGGGATGCGAATCAGACAACAATGGAAGGACTACTGGACCTTGCTCCAATCAAAGAGCGGGAAATCCTTGCTTACGCCGAAGGTGAATCCGGTGCGTGGATCGTTTTTCGTCAACCCTCCGATTCCCGCGAAATCCCACACCAATCCGCCGGCGGTGATCTGCACGCCCAGCCGGGCCTGGCCACGGCTCTCCGTGCCCGCGAGCGCCGGTGTGACCGGCCGAACCGACTGGCGGCCCGCCACTTCGCCCACCACGGCGAAGCGCTTGTTCACCACGTAGCGGAACCCGACCCCATAGAGAATCTCATCGTTTTGTGAAAACAGAGCGTTCGGGGAGGTGATGATCCCCATCCCCAGGTCGCCAAACACCGCGAGCCTTCCGAAATGCTTTTCAATAATGGCTTCGGCGAAGACGTTGGATGCATTGTTTCCCAACCCGCGTGTCGCGTTCGAGTTCGGCATCATGAACCCGAAGCGGAATGCCAGAGACGGCCGGCGTCCCTCCTCGGTGAAGAAGCGGACTTTCGTCCACATGGAGAAATCGCCTACGTCGTGCGTGGAGTTCGTCCCGGGCAGACTGAGCGGCACAAATGATCCGCCCTGGGACTTGATGCTCATGAATTGCTGAACCATTCCCTGAATCTGAATTTCGACGATTCGACCGACACCCATCCGCACGTTGATGACGCCGATGTTGGTCAGGTCGCCGGTCAGCCCCGAGAGGGGGAAGTTGGCGTTTTGAAGGAAATCAAATCCGATTTGTGCGCGGACCATTCCGGGCGGCAAGGTGTCCGCTCCAGCGGTTTGCAGGGGACGGTCTTGCGCCGAGACGGGCGCCGCGGCTCCGATGAGCGCGCACGTGAGCATCCCTGCGAGCCCCCATCGAAATTTGCGGAATGTGCGGAGCATCTTCACCAAGGTCACCACACCAGCCTCGATCTGACGCCGCTATCCTAAGTCAACGTGCGCCAGGCTCCAAGACCCTTTTTATTCCAGTGCGAAATTGAGACATGCCAACCCCGCAGTCACCGCCGTCTCCGTGCGCAGAATACTGGAACCCAGGGATGCCTAAAGAAATCCGAATGATCGCGCCGCGGCAAATTCCTCTTCGGTCCACCCACCCTCGGGGCCAATGGAAAGAGCCGCGCGCGCAGTTTTCTGCTTTGCATGTTCCCCGAGAATTTCTTTCAGCCCCCTTGCGCCGGGCCGCTCCGAGAGCATCACACGGACAACGCCGGCCTCGCCGCTATTCCTCTTGAATGCCTCTACTACTTTTTCAACGGGGCAAAGGACCGGAGGCCTCAGACGTCGCGCTTGTTGCGCCGATTCCACAAGGATTTTCCGCCAGCGTTCGGCGCGCTTTGCAGCTGCGGCAATCAATCTCCTCTCGGACCTTGCGGCGCTCAAGGGAACCACCGCGCTCACGCCCAACTCCGTGGCTTTTTCGAGCGCCCATTCAAAGCGGTCAAACTTCACTATCGCGAGCAGCAAGGTTGTCTCGAGGCGCGGCGCCCGCGCAGGAACAATTTCCCCCAGTGAAAACTCGATATGGTCCCGCGCCGCTTTCTCAATCCGGCCAATCCGGACCGTCGCGCCGTCACTCAATTCGTAAACTTGCCCCAGCTCCGCGCGCAGCACGCGAGCCAAATGGTGCGCGGCGTCCGCGCGCATGTGCGCGGTGTCGCCCTCGAATTTGTCCACAAAAAAACGGCGGCGCAAGGATTGCTCCTGCCAGGCGGGGATCAGCCGAAGATGTCTTTCACTTTTTCGAAGAAGGAAGAATTTCTCTCCGCGGGCCTGTTTTCCGCGGGGAGCGTCTCGGCAAGCTGCATGATTAATTTTCGCTGCTCCCGCGAAAGTTTCGTCGGAGTGACCACGCGCGCGGTGTAATAGAGGTCGCCCTTCCCGCCTCCGTGCGGATCCGGCAGGCCCTTTCCCTTCAGGCGGAAGGTCGTCCCGGTCTGCACGCCTTCCGGAACGCGCAGACGTTCTTCGCCGATCAGCCCCGGCACCGGAATATCCGCGCCCATGGCCGCCTGGGCGAAACTGATGGGCACGGTGGCGAAGAGGTCCGCCCCGCGCCGCTCGAAAAATGGGTGCTCCTTCACCTGCAGCACGACATAGAGGTCGCCGGGGGGAGCGCCCGGACTTCCCCGCTCACCTTCGCCAGGCACGCGCAAGCGAGTGTCCGTATCCACTCCCGCGGGAATACGCAATTCGATGGTGCGCTGCTTCTCGATGCGCCCAACGCCGCGGCACGAGGGGCACCGCTCGCGCACCACTTGCCCCGCGCCCTTGCACGTCGGGCAGGTGCGCGAAATGCTGAAGAACCCCTGTGTGTACTGCACCTGACCGTGGCCGCGGCAAGTCTCGCACGTGGAGACCCCTGTTCCAGCCTTCGCTCCCGTGCCATTGCACGACTCGCAGAATTCCTGCCGCGGAATCTTGATCTTTGTGGTCACGCCGGAGGCGGCTTCCTCAAAGGCCAGCGTCATGTCATAGCGCAAATCCGCGCCGCGCTGGGACCTTGCTTGCCCGCGGCGGCCACCACCGGCGCCGAACAGGTCTTCGAATCCAAACATGTCGCCGAAAATGTCCTGGAACTCGTCGAAAATCGTGCGGTTGAATCCCTGGTCGCCGCCGAATCCCGAAACTCCTGCGTGGCCGAAGCGGTCGTAGGCAGCGCGCTTCTGCGGATCGGAAAGCACGCTGTAGGCTTCCGTGGCTTCCCGGAAGTGTTCTTCCGCGGCGTGTTTGTTATCGGGATTCCGGTCAGGATGCCACTTGAGCGCCGCCTTTCGGTAGGCGGACTTGATTTCATCGGCGGGCGCGGTTTTGCCCACGCCCAGCACTTCATAGAAATCGCGCTTGCTCTTGGAGGCCATCGGAGGGTTCAGTTCGCTCTCTTGTGTGATGCGGCAGCGGGAGCCGCGGCTACACGCACGATGGCGGGCCGCAACACTCGTCCGTGGAAAAGATATCCCTGCTGCAATACTTCAACCACCGCGCCATCGGCGTGCTCGTCGGTCTCCACGCGCTCGATGGCCTGGTGCATG
>JBGOTC010000226.1:0-5419 GCA_041476305.1 Terriglobia bacterium | reverse complement strand
GTATTTGCGATTAGTGAGCGGATACGATGTGTTGTACGGAAAGGTCAAAGCGTTTGTTCAAACGGAATTATTTGGCCAGCAAGTGGACCTCGAGAGCCCTAATACCCTGCGGAATCTATCAGAGTTGGCCGCGACAAAGACAATTATCGAAACATTCAAGAAGGCGATCAACGACTTAACAGTACAGGATAAGGGCGATGCTGAAATTCGCGACACGATTAAACTGCGGCAAACACGTCCCTTCGTGGCGAAGGAGCAGGGCTACCTCATCCCCAGAAAAAGCGTATTTAACCGGATTATTGGCGACAGTTCTCTTGAACTCTTGTTTGCCCGTTTTCTGGATAATTGTGAGGACATCGTTTCGTTTGCCAAGATATACATGGCGATCGGCTTCAAGATTGATTACGTAAATGCGAAAGGTGAAATCTCAAATTACTTCCCTGATTTCGTTGTAAAGAAAGATGAGCGCCACGTCTTTATCATTGAAACTAAGGGCCTTGAAGACCTGGACGTAGCGCTGAAGATCCAGCGTCTTAAGCAGTGGTGTGAAGACGTCAACGCCAGACAGCCTGACGTCGTTTATGATTTTGTTTACGTGGATCAGGAAAGCTTCGACCGATATCGTGCCAAGTCCTTCTCCGAACTCGAAAAGAATTTCAGACAGTTCAAATCCTGAGACTCAGCCAAGTCCCATACCTCGCACGACAACGAAGGCGATTGTTTTTCGCCCTGCCCTCCTACGCCAAGGTCCTCCCGAGGCGGACGCAAAGGGCGCGACCCGATGCAAACCATCGGGAGACAAAAGGCGCGCTATGGCGGGTTCGGGGCAGGCCCGGACAAGGAAATGCTCACAGGATGAATCCTGTGCTACTTAGGGCAAATGAAAGATGGGCGCGCCAGAGGGGCGCCCCTACACAAGAAGGGTCGTCACGATTTGGGTCTTTTCATAGTGCCGCGGGGCTGCAGCCATGCCTACCGGCAGGCAGGCGAATCGCACTCTGGTGGCCCGCTCATGCTATATGAGCGGACGAAACGGGAATCGGTGGATTTCCACGATGCATTCGGCGAGAGCGGTCAGCAGGGTATCTCCCCAGGCGGAAGGGGTGTAAGGTACCGAATCCTGATTGGTTTGCTTATCGGCCTGGGCGAAGAAGCGCATGCGGGGGTCCGTGGGAGTCGCGGACTCCTTCACGGTGATGACGAACTCGATTTCGGCGCCCTCCTGCTGCTTCATCACCGAGAAGACGTGATGGCGGGCGAGTTTTTCCGCGGCGCGTGCCTGTGCGAAGGCCCATTCTTCCATGGGGGAAACTTATCACAGTTGAATCTAGAAACGGGAGGGGCGCATTGCAGTGTAGGTCGGAGCTTTAGCTCCGACATTCGTTTGGTTTCCCTATTAGTGGCTTCAGCCACGGAGGGCCGCAGGGGCTAAAGCCCCTTTTGGGGGGATTGATCATGTCGCGGCTGAAGCCGCGACCTACACTACTCGAGCAAGCGAAAAGTCGAAGCTGAAGCCGCGACCTACAATACTCGAGCAAGCGAAATGTCGGAGCTGAAGCCGCGACCTACAATGCGTGAGCAAGCGAAGTGTCGGGGCTGAAGCCGCGACCTACAAGGAACCCCCGCCCGATGGAGCCGGGCGGGATATCCCCGCTGAAAATCGGCGGGCGCAAACGGCGCGCGGCGGTGAGGCGCTTGTTCAGAAAGCGGCCCGCCTGAAGGCGAGCCCTACGAAGGGAAGAGCCATCCGCCCACCCCGGCGCATTTCGCGAAAACGGGGCAATGCGCATATAATGGAGGCTCCTGAGGAGGTGTTTCGCGTGTTGTCAATTCGTCTGGCGAGAATTGGGAAGAAAAAGACTCCGTTTTACCGCGTGGTAGTTCTGGACAAGCGCCGCCCGCGCAATGGCCGTACCCTGGAAGTTGTGGGGACGTATGACCCGTTGAAGAAGCCCGCTGCCATTCAGCTCGATGCCGAGCGCATCAAGTATTGTATGGACCACGGGGCGCAGCCGAGCGACACCGTCCGCAGCTTCCTCCGCGACCAAAAGATCGCCTAGGCGCCACACCGCCGCCCGCATTCAGCGGGCTACGGCGGGCAACCGCGAATCGCGCTTCCGAGTGTCCAGCTGAAGCTCATGTGCGCAGGAGGCTCGCGATGAAAGAACTCGTGGAAGCGATTGCGAAAGCGCTGGTGGATAAACCGGATGAAGTGAAAGTGAACGCGGTGGAAGGTCAGCAGGTCACCGTGCTGGAATTGCGAGTGCACCCGACGGACCTGGGCAAGGTGATCGGGCGGCAGGGACGAACGGCAAAATCCATCCGCACCATTCTGGGCGCCGCGGGAATGAAATTGAAAAAGCGCCTCACGTTGGAAATCCTCGAGTAGTGCCCTCCGAAGAGCGAGAGCGATTGACCGTGGCGCGATTGCTGCGTCCGCACGGGCGCCGCGGCGAAGTTGCAGCGGAAATCCTGACTGATTTTCCGGAGCGGCTGACAAAGCTCGCCGAAGTGTGGCTGTGGAACAGCCGCGGCTCGGTTGGCGGCGCGAGCGCTGCGGCTCACCGCGCCGCAGATTCCGCCGTCGCCGCTGGCGGCAATTCCGCTACCGCTGGCGCCAATGCATCTGGCGCCGATGCGCGGAAGGTCGCGGTGCGGCGATGCTGGCTGACTCCGGCCCGCGGCGGACAGGCGATATTCCACTTCGCGGGAGTGGAATCCATAGACGACGCGGAGAAGTTGCGCGGGCTGGAAGTGCAAGTGCCGATGGCGGAGCGCGTGCCGCTGGCCGCGGGGAGCTACTACATCAGCGACCTGACGGGATGCGAAGTGTGGGAGGCGGGCGCGAGCGCTCCGCTGGGGGTTGTGCGCGGCGCGCAGACGGTGGGGACTCCGGTGCTGGAAGTCGAGACGCCGGAGGGGGACGTGCTGATCCCGCTGGCGGTGGAGATTTGCACGCGGATTGACACGGCGGCGCGGAGGATTGATGTGGCGCTGCCGGAAGGGCTGCTGGAATTGAACAAGCGAAAAGCAAAAGCGTAGGATTCGTTTGCGTTTCGCCGATGCACTTGGAGTTGACGCGTAAGAGAGCCATGCGATTCGACATCATTACAATTTTTCCGGAGTTTTTTAGCGGGCCGCTGGATTATGGGATCCTGGCGCGCGCGCGGGACACGGGATTGGTGCACGTGGATGTGCGGGACTTGCGCCAGCACACGCACGACCGCCACCGCACGGTGGATGACCGCCCGTTCGGCGGCGGCGAAGGAATGGTGCTGAAGCCGGAGCCGCTGTTCGAGGCGGTGGAAGCGATTGCGGGAGAGAAGCGCGCGGAGGGGACGGGGATTGCGCTGCTTTCGGCGGCGGGGCGGATGTTCGATCAGCAAACGGCGCGGGAATTCAGCAAGTTGGAACGAATCGTGCTGATCTGTGGGCGATACGAGGGAGTGGACGAGCGCGTGGCGGAACATCTGGCGACGCACGAAATCTCCATCGGTGATTACGTGCTGAGCGGCGGCGAGTTGGCCGCGGCGGTGGTGCTGGATTCAGTGGTGAGGTTGATTCCTGGCGCGCTGGGGAATGAAAGCTCCGCCGCGAATGAGTCATTTAGCGCGGGAATTTCAGATGAAGCCGAAAACGGAGCCGCAAGTGTGACGCGCGAAGCGATGTTTGCGCATGGAGGGAATGCGAAAGACCGCGGAGGGATCTTGGAAGGGCCGCATTACACACGCCCGGCGGAGTATCGCGGGTGGGGAGTCCCGGAAGTGCTGATTGGCGGGAACCACGAAGAGATCCGGAAATGGCGGCGGCGCGCGGCGCTCGCGAAAACGCTGAAGAATCGCCCGGATTTGCTGGCGAACGCCGCGCTCACACGCGAAGACTTGCGCGCGCTTGAAGAGTTGCGAGTGAACAGGTAGAAGCCGCGCCCTGGGATCGTTTGTACCTAGCTCTGACTATTTTGGCGGCGTTGCACCGCTGGAGCCGCCACCAGTGGCGGGCGCCGCAGCGGCCGCCTGCGCGTTATAGGCCGTGACGATGGCGCTGGTGATATCGGCGGCAGGACCGCTGGCCCACAGCACCGGACCTGCCGGCCAAAACTGCGCGTCGAAAATCATGGTGAAGCCGTTGTCGCGGGCATATTTATCGATGACCGGCGCCATCTTCTTGAGGACCCGGCCAATGATGTCGTTTTGCTCCCGGCGGTAATCCGACTGGGCATCTTCAACGCCGTGCTGAAGCACAAGCTGCTTCTGCTCGATGGTCTTCATGAGGGCGGCGCGAGCGTCGTCCGTAAGCTTGTCGCCCTGGTCGAGCTGCTTCCCCAAGTCCTGAAGCTCGGTCATGTGCTTCTGAAGGTCGGCCTGGCGCGGCTCATATTTCTTGTTCAAAGCCTCCAGGTCGCGCTTGCCCTCGACGGTGGAAAGCACCGCGCGGCCGATGTCGATCATGGCCACCTTCGATGGGCCGGTGTTCGCGGGGGTGGTTGGAGTTTGAGCGCTCGCCCCGAGCGCGAGCGCCAGAGTTAGCATGAGTAAAATTGCTATTTTCGTTTTCAAGTCAGGAGCTCCTTTTCCTCAGCGTTTTCGAGTCTCGCTACATCCCACCCAAAATCTTTTCAACGGCCATCCACAGGTTGTTTGCCGACCCCTCCGTCTCTCGTTGCGCGTCCTTGTCCCATTTCATCTTCTGGGCCTCGTAATTGTGATGAACGAGGGTCATGAAGGCGTCCTTGAACTTCTTTGCATCCAAGCCTTCGCGGCTGGCCCACAGCGTCCACTGAATCAGGCCATCGAGGGAATGACCCTTGGGCAATTCAAGCGCGCGCGACTGCACCAGATCGTAGATCCGCGAAATGATGGAGCCGCCCGAACCAAACTTCTGCTGAGTGTCGTTGTCCGCAAACTTGTACCGCGTATTGGTATGCGGCGCGAGCTTGTGCAGCTCCAGGCAATAGGAGCGCAGGAACATGCTGGCCGTTCCCAAAAGGTTTTCGGGCGAGGAATCGGCGGCGCCCGGCGCTTCACCCGGCGAATCGCTGGGGCCCGACTTCGGAGGCGGGGAAGACACAGCAATCTGAACCGCGGGCACGATGAGGAAGCCACCGAAGCTTTCCAGAATCTGGAAGCTTTTCACGTCATTGAAATTCAGATTTCCCCCCAACAAAATGCTGGCCACCGCGCCGGCCTGGTGAGCGGTGCTGCTCGGTTTGAAAACGGCGCCAAAGGTGGTGAGGAAGTAAAGCGGGCAGGAGCCATTATTGGTCACGTCCAACTTCAAGGCGTTGGGACCCGTCGAAGTATTGTTGCCGCTCACGCTGTAGGTGAAGGTGTTCGCGGCGGCCGGATTCGACGCCACGCCATCGATGACGACATTGGGAACGCAGGGCTTCCCGGAGGCATCGAAATCCTCGAAACGCATG
>JBGOTC010000225.1:0-5452 GCA_041476305.1 Terriglobia bacterium | reverse complement strand
GCTACGTTTTCCTGGCCACGCGCAACGGGACGGTGAAGAAAACCCCCATCGTGGATTTCTCAAACCCGCGCTCCTCGGGCATTATCGCCATCAACCTCGATAAAGACGACGAACTCATCGGCGCGAAGCTCACTGACGGCAAGCAGATGATGTTCCTCGCCAGCCACATCGGGCAGGCCATCCTCTTCCGTGAAACGGAAGTGCGTCCCATGGGCCGCAACGCCGGCGGTGTGAACGGCATGGACCTCGCCAAGGGCGATTACGTGGTCAGCATGGACGCCGTGCAGCCGGATTTCGAGATCATCAAGAAGGAACACAAGAAAACCACCCAGGATCTCGACGAGCTGGAAGGCGAAGTCATCAAGGACTCGCTGACATCCCTGATGCTCACCGTTTCCGAGAAGGGTTATGGCAAACGCACGCCGCTCGCGGAATACCGCATCACTTCCCGCGGCGGCAAAGGCGTCATCAACCTGAAAACCACCGAGCGCAATGGACGCGTGGTCGCCGCGCTGCAAGTCAGCGAGGAATCCGACGTCATGATCATTACCAGCGGCGGGAAAGTGATCCGCGTTCACGCCAACGAAATCCGCGAGGCGGGACGCTCCACGCAGGGAGTCCGCCTGCTGCGCGCCGACGCGGGCGACAAGATCGCCGCGGCCGCCGCCATCCTCGAAGAAGAAGACGCGGCCATCAAGGAACCTCCGAAGAGTTGATTTCTCCTACGAAGAACTGACCCCTGATATGCCTATGGGGGGAGGGCGCGTGCGGGAGGGCATGACTTCAGCCTGCCTGCCGGTAGGCAGGTCGTGCCAGTTGGGCCGCACAAGATCGGGACTTCAGCCCCCGCGGGAAACCAGGCTACTCCGCGGGCAGGAAATATCCCGGCCGCGTCCGCACCTTCACCTTGGTGCGATCCACTTCAATCTTGATGTCGTGGTACCCGGCCAGGGCAACTCCGGTCGGGTGATAGGACAGCGTATATTCCGCGTGTAATTCTCCTCCCACACGGCTCAGCGCCTCCTCGATACTGCGGTCCTTGAATGTCGGGATGTGATCGCCGCCAGTCGCCGTCGTTGCTACTGCCAGCGCGCGGGCGTGCGCCACATTCGCCGCGTTCTTCACGGCCCAGATCCCCAGCGCGAGAAGGTCTCCGCCGCTATCCATTCCCCCCGGCGTCGTGGGTGATTGCGGCTGCCCCGGCCGCGGCGGCATGCCGAACGTTCCCGGCGGAGTCGCTGAGATCGGCCGGTCCGGGTTCGGCGGCGTGCGCAGCCCCGCGGCCAGCGTGGAAAGCCCGATGGTGTAGATCGTCACGTTCTCCAGTTGCGCCTCGCGCAGCACCGCGCCCAGCCGCGCCTCGCTGCCCATGTCCGAGGCCTCCGTGACCGCCACGATCACCCTGCGGCGTTCCAGCGGTCGGTCATGCAACATCCTCACGCCCTCCGATAGCGCGTCGTAGAGCCTTGTCAGCCCGCCACTGTCGTCCAGTTTTCCAATGGCCTTCTCAATTCGCGCCGCGTCCTTCGTGAACGGCACCAACCTCTGCACTTCGCTTCCAAAGGAGACGAGCGCGCCTTCGCCGCCCTCCCCCATCACCGTCTGCGTGAAAACAATCCCCGCTTTCTGAATGGCGGGGAGCATCACCTTCACGCGGGAACTGGTCTCCACCACCAGGACCACCGAGAGCGGGTCGCCGCCCATGTCAAAGTGATCGATCTTCTGCTCCACGCCGTTATCGAACAACCGAAAGCTGCTCTGATCCAGGTTGACGACCATCTCGCCGTTTTCGTCGCGTACGACCACCGGCGCCGTCACCAGTTCGACGCGCACGCGGATAGTCCCTTTGTCTTGTCCTGTGGGTGGTTTCTGGATGGGCGCGCCCGGGCGGGGCGGAAGAGCTCCGGGAGGGGCTTGCGCGGCCGCCGCCGCGGGCAGGAGGAACAGCGCGGCACACAGCGTCAGAGTTCCGAATTTCCTATCGTTTCGCAAAGGCGCACGCCCCATTTTTTAGTCTACCGGATTAGAGGCCCCCGCAACAGTTTGCGTTGGCTGCCCCCTGCAATCCTCTGGTTGAGCAATCCCCGCAACGCGCCGCCCGCGCATACGTTGTAGAATGTCCCGGCGGGAGCCACCATGAGCGCGAAGAAAAACCAGCACGTTAAACTTGCCTACGCCGACGAGCGGTTCATGGAAAGCACGGTGGCCCGCCCCGTGCGGATCCTCACGGAATACCTGGACCCACTTTCACGGTTGCGCCGCGAAGGGGTGGCCGACACCATCGTCATGTTCGGCTCGGCCCGCATTTTTTCCCGGGACAAAGCCGCGGCACAGTTGCAGCGGGCAAAGAAGGCCGCCGCGCGGAGCCGCACCAAGGAAGCGCGCGCGCAGTTGCGCGAAGCGAAGAACGCACTGGAGATGTCCCGCTATTACGAGGATGCGCGGGCCCTCGCGCGCCTGATCACCACCTGGGCCATGACCTTCGGCGAGCGTCCACGCCGCTTCGTCGTTTGCTCCGGCGGCGGCCCCGGAATCATGGAAGCCGCCAACCGCGGCGCCCGCGAAGCGGGCGGCAAATCTGTCGGCCTCAGCATTGAGCTCCCGCACGAGCAGGCGCCCAATTCTTACATCAGCCCCGAGCTCAGCTTCAATTTCCACTATTTCTTCATGCGCAAATTGTGGTTTGCGCAGCTCGCGAAAGCGCTGATTGTTTTCCCCGGCGGCTTCGGCACCATGGACGAACTCTGGGAAATGCTGACGCTGATGCAGACCGGAAAACTGCCGGAGCACAACCTGGTGCTCATCTATGGCCGCAAATACTGGGACAAAGTACTCAATTGGAAGGCCATGCTCCATGGCGGCACCATCAGCGAACGCGAATACTCGCTTCTGCGCTTTGCGGACACCGTGGAAGACGCCTTTGCGCAAGTCCGCACCGTCCTCGAAAAATTCCACATGGGCATCGACTCCGATCTTCAGGAATAGGCGCGCCCACCAACGCGCGGATTGATCGCCGGAAACTTTCGTACTGCAGGATTGAGCCTCGCGGCCCATGTCTCCGCACGGCCCCACCCCCCAGAATTGTTTCTGTTACCCCCCGTGTTGCAAAGCACTGAGCGGCCGGCCCACAGCACCGGCCGCTCTTTTTTTTCAACCCATGAATTAAGAAGCCCCCGGTTGCCCGCGGGCTTCTGTTTTATTTGAGTGTGCGCCGCGGGGACTTTCCTGCGACGAGCGATTCTTGTAGCGCCGGCTTGCGCGACGAGGCCTTGGTTGCCGCTGCTCAGCGAGGCCGCAACGGCCGGTAAGACCCCAGCGTTCGCGGACGCATGCGCAACCGCGGCCCCAGCGGCGGCGGCACGCGATGCAACGGCGCGCCGCAGTTGCTGCATTGCTCCGAACGGGCCTGATCCACGCGCAGCCAATGTCCGCGCGCCAGGCATTCCGGATTGATGCACTGGACTGTCCAGCCAGGCAAGTACTGCACGATTCCCCCAGAACTTTTCCCCGCCCTCGCGCGAATAAATCCGCGCATCGCCGAAGGCTCGGCATCCCCTGGAAGAGTTGGCGGGATTCTGCTGCAACGGCATAGGTGTGTCAAGCAGAAACCTACAATTAGTAGTGGGTATGTTGCGGGCCAGAAAACAAGTGGTGGCCGGGGAGAAAGGGTTCGCGCTCAGGGAGGGCGGTTTAGTTCTGGGGTGGGGTCGTCGAGGGAGTCGGCGCGGGCGCAGGAGGGGCCTTTTTCAGCTCCTCTACCTTCTGTTGCAGATCCAAGATATGAGCTCTCGTCTTGTCAATCTCCTGCTGCTTCGAGTCGATCTTTTGTTGAGCATCCGCGAGGCGAGCTTGCCCCTGCACATCCTGCAGCGCCATGGGGTTCAGGTAAAAACCCTGCTGCTGCAGTGAATAGTCCCGCTTCGCGAGGTCGAGTTCCTTCTCCATCAGGTCCAGGGCCTGCTGAGCCTGCGCCAGTTCGGCGTTAACTTCTGCAAGGGATTTTCCGGCGCCCGCTCCTGGGGTGGGTTTTGTTGCCGCGGTGCCCGGCGTCTCCTCGGGCGGTGGAAGAGGTTGCCCCACAATACTGATCCCAAACGGATTCGTCGGCAGGTTCTCGTTGGTCCAGATCTTCCCGGTCGGGGGAGAAGCTTTCTTTTGCTCGCGCAGCCTGCGAGCGATCTCTCCGAGCGAAGGAGGGTTCTGTTGCCCCGGTGCAGCCTGCCTCCCGGCGGCTCCTCCCGCGAGCGCGGTGGCGCCAAAGATCAATATTGCGGCAAGAACGGCAGCCGGGGATGGCACGTGAGCGTTCCGCATGGATATACCCTCCAGAGGACCCTCATTAATGCTAGTCCCCTTGCCCCGAAAATCGCAACTGGCCTCAAGGGCAGCCCTTAGAACGACAACAGGGGCCTTCCCAGCACAGGTGCGTGGCGCCGTTGCGCGCAAGCCAATGCTGGGGAATACTGTCGCCGTGGATTTCGCTTCCCCTTTGCGAAGCGCGCGCCCAGGCAGGATTTTTCCAGGTGCCGCGCTCATTTTGGCGGGCCTCTTCGTTCTGTGCCTCCCCGCTTTTGCGGAGCCCGCGCCGCAAACAGTCGCGCCGACGGCGGCCCCTCCGGCATCCGTTCAGGTCGTTACGCCTGCGAGAGCCCCGGAGCCCATCCAGCGCTATACACTCCCGCCCGAGAGGTTGCGGCAAGCCGTCGCGCTGGCGCGGACGGGGAGGAGACTTTTTCTCGCCGAATTTGCGGGCGGGATTCTTTTCCTGTGGATCGTGCTGCGCCTCGGCTGGGCGTCAAGATTCCGCGACTTGGCCGAGCGCGTCAGCCACAGAAAAATCCTGCAGGCCGCGATTTTCTGCCCGACACTTCTGTTAATCCTGGATCTCGCGAATCTTCCCTTCCGCTTGTGGGCGCACACCGTGCTGGTCGGTTATGGACTCTCCATCGAGGGGTGGGTTCCCTGGCTCGTGGACTGGGCGAAGGCGGAGGGCGTCTCGCTGATCATCACTACATTCATCGGATGGCTGATCATGTCTCTCATCCGTCGCCACCCGCGCCGCTGGTGGCTCACCGCCTGGGCGGTCACCGTGCCCCTCCTCATTCTCGGGGTTTACGCGGAACCGCTGATTGTCGAGCCGCTCTTTTATGAATTCCGCCCGCTTACCGCGGAGCATCCCGCCCTCGCCGCGCAAGTGCGGAAAACCGCCGCGCGCGCCGGAGTCGTAATTCCCGCCGAGCGAATCTTCGAGATGCTGGCCAGCAAGAAACTCACTGAAGTGAATGCCTATGTCACGGGCGTCGGCGGTTCAAAACGCGTTGTTTTCTGGGATACCACTCTATTGCAGATGGGCGAGAGCGAGGCGCTCTCCATCTTCGGCCACGAGTTGGGCCACTACGCGTTGCACCATATCTGGAAAGGGCTGGCGTTGGCGGCCGCCGGCATGGGCCTG
>JBGOTC010000224.1:0-5465 GCA_041476305.1 Terriglobia bacterium | reverse complement strand
TTTATGACTCAGCAAGGAACTTCACCGAAGGAGAGTCCCGTGGCTCACGTACTTCCCCCGCTTGCGTATGCATTCGACGCGCTCGAACCGCACATCGACGCGAAGACAATGGAAATCCATCACGACAAACATCACGGCGCGTATGTCACCAATCTGAACAAGGCGCTCGAAGGGCAGGACGCGCTGGCGTCGCTTTCCATCGAACAACTGCTGGCCAAAATTGACAGCGTGCCGGAAAACATCCGCACGGCCGTGCGCAACAACGGCGGCGGACATGCCAACCATTCCATGTTTTGGAAGATCATGAAGAAGGGCGCCGGAGGAGAGCCCAAGGGCGATCTGGCGCAGGCCATCAATTCCGCGTTCGGTTCCTTCGCCGAGTTCAAGACGAAATTTGCGGCGGCGGGGATGGGACGCTTCGGCTCCGGCTGGGCGTGGGTGACCATCAAGGATGGCAAGCTGGCGATTGAATCCACTCCCAACCAGGACAACCCCATCATGATCGGCGGCAAGGCCGTTTTCGGCGTGGACGTGTGGGAGCACGCCTACTATTTGAAATATCAGAACCGCCGCGCGGATTACCTGGAAGCGTGGTGGAATGTGGCCGACTGGAGCGCCATCGCCGACTTATACGCGGCGGCGCGAAAGTAGCGGCCAGAGCTCTCGTAACGAAAACCGTGGAGGAGAGGAATGCCCGGATTTTTGGCGGTGTCTGCGATTCTGCTCTGGAAGCTCAACGTGATGTTCCCCGGCGGCGCGGCCAATGAGCAGATTGCGCTGCGCTGGGTGCACATCGTGTTCGGGGTGATGTGGATCGGGTTCGTCTATTTTCTGAATCTGGTTGCGCAACCGACATTTGACAAGATTGATGCGCAGACACGCGCGAAGGTTTTTCCGCTGATGGTTCCGAAACTTGCCATGTGGTTTGGGATCTCGGCGGGCCTCACCTGGCTTGCGGGGTTCCGCGGATTCATGATCCTGGCAAAGACCGATGCGGCGAACATGGGGGATGGTGCGCTGATGTGGAAGTGGATTGGCATCTGGCTCGCGTGTTGGCTGGCCGCCGCGCTGGTTGTCGTCCTATTGATTCGCCCCACCGTCAGTCTCCTGAACAACGGTTGGGTGCTGGCGCTGTTGGTGATTGGAATCGTCGGCGCCACCACGTGGCTCGTTCTAGGATTCCTTTCCGATCCCGGCGTGAGCAACCGCACGTTGTGCATCGGAGTCGGGGGAGGCATCGGCACGATCATGTTTGTTCTCGGCATTCTTATTGGGCGCTGCCAGAGAAAACTTGTGTCGATGATGGCCCTCGCCGCGGAAAAAGGCGGCGCGATGCCCGCCGAGGCGGCGAGCGTTCACCGGAAGGCTTTCTTGATGGCACGGATCGGGATGTGGCTTTCCTTCCCCATGCTTTTTTTCATGGCCGCATCGAGTCACTTTCCATTTCTGCTGGGCGTCTAGGCGCAGTCCGGGAAAATCAGCAACATCATGCCGGGCAAACCTCCTCACAGTCTGGGCCGCCAAATTGCGCAGTCCACCGGCATCATCATGGCCAGCGTGCTGCTCAGCCGGCTGCTGGGATTCTGGCGGGATTGGACCGTGGCGCATCAGGTGGGCTCGAATGCCACCACGGACGCCTACTACGCCGCGTTCACGCTTCCTGATTTCCTAAATTACCTGGTTGCCGCAGGCTCGCTGAGCGTCACCTTCATCCCTGTATTTTCAAAATACATTGCCGAGAAGAATGAAGAGGAAGGCTGGCGGGTCTTTTCGATTGTGGTGACATTCATGGGGATGGTGATGATCAGCGTGGTGATCCTTGCGGAGATTTTCGCGCCGCAAGTCGTCTCCGTGATCGCGCCCGGTTTCGGGCCCGCGGAAAAAGCACATGTGGTTTCCCTGACGCGCCTGATGCTGCCCGCGCAGTTTTGTTTTTACATGGGCGGCATCCTGACCGCGGTGCAGTACGCGAAGGGCCAATTCATCGTGCCTTCACTCGCGCCGCTCATTTACAACATTGGGATCATTGTGTGCGGCATGGCGCTCGCGCCGCGGCTGGGCATCACCGGATTTGCCGTCGGGGTTTTGGCCGGCGCCATTGTGGGAAATTTTCTGCTGCAGATTTATGGAGCGAAACGCGCGGGGGCGCGGTTCACCCCGTCCCTGCGGCTTGGCCACCCGGGGTTCCGCATGTTCGTGCTGCTGGCGATCCCCATCATGTTGGCGCTTTCGCTTTCCTTCACCGACGACTGGATCATCCGCTGGTTCGGGTCGTATCTGCGGCCCGCGTCCATCACCTGGCTGAGCTACGCAAAAACTCTCATGCGCGTCCCGCTGGGAATTGTCGGCCAGGCGATCGGCGTGGCGTCATTTCCAGTGCTCGCGAAACTCTATTCCGAAAAACGGTTTGATGAATTGGACCGGCTGCTCACTTCCACAATGAAGGGGCTGGTCCTGTTATTGATGCCGATTACCGCGCTGACTGTGGCGCAGAGCGTGCCGCTGGTGCACCTGGTTTTTTCGCACACCCGGTTGACGGAGGCCGATCTCATCGCGACGGCGGGAACGCTGGTGTGGTTTTCACTGGGCATGTTCGCGTGGGGAGCGCAAAACATTCTGGCGCGCGGATTTTACGCGATGCACGACACGATGACCCCGGCCGTGGTCGGCACGGCGCTCACCGTGCTGAACCTCCCGGTCTATTGGCTGCTGGTCCGCTCCTCGCAGCACCTGGGCCTCGCCGCGGCCAGCTCGATCGGGATCACGGTTTACACCATCGTTCTCTTTCTTCTGCTGGTGCGGCGCACGAAATGGCCGGCGGCAAGAGGGCTCGTCGCCTTTTTCGGCAAGGTACTTTTCGCGTCTTCAGCGGCGGGGATTGCGTGCTGGAAACTCAGCGAATGGCTGGGGCAACAGTTCTCGTGGCGGACATTCCATGGCGCGTTCCTCGATTTGTCCATCGCCACAATCGCAGGGCTGGCCCTGATCGTGTTGCTCGCGATGCTGCTCGGCGTAACGGAAGTCAGCGGTTATCTGAAGAGACTGGCGTCTCCGTTTCGCGGGAGCACGGGTTAGGCGCAAGTCATCTCCTGCTTACAGGATTTTCGTCTGTGCGGCGGAGACAAGTTTGTAGCGCACGCCGCGCCACCTGATCTCCCGGCGGAGGAAGGACACGCCGAAGTTGATCAAGTAAAGGAATGGAACGAGAGGGGCAAGAAGAATCCAGGCCCAGGCGTAGGCTTCGAGCTTGTACTTCCACTCGGCGAGCAACTCGTTCACCGCGAGCCAGCGCAGCACTCCTTTTGCCGCGGCAAGAATCATGACCACCAACAAGAGCAGCGCGGTCTGCAGCCAGATCTGTCCAATCCATGCCGCCTGAACAATCAAATACAATCCCAGGAAAATCGTTCCGCAATAGAGAAGATGCGTCAGCGCGCCCGCCCACCAGATTTTGGGCGCATAGACTCTGGAAATAACCATCTGGCGGTTGGTGAATTCGAGCAACGTTCCAAAATCCGCGTCGCGCAACGTCGGCATTAAGCACTCGGGAACAAACGAAATCCCGCGGCCGGTATTGCGCAACGCCTGCGTCATTGTCCAATCATCGCTCACAGCGCCGGCCCAATGTTCGCGAACGAGCGCCTGCTCGAATACCTCGCGGCGGATGGCCGTGCCGCCGCCCCAGCAGAAATTCCGATTGTGAGCGCCCTGCATCGTTGCGATGGAGGCATCCCAGGCCGCGCCGAACGCGCTCCAGAACCCGCCGCGAGCCGGCAGCCACCAGCGGAATGTGGTCGCGGCGCCCAGCTTCGGATCGGAGAGCGGCGCGACGATGTGCCCGAGCCACTGGTGTCCCGGGCGGCCATCCGAATCCACAAATACCAGCACATCGAAACCGGGCTCGAGTTGTTCCACGGCCCTTCGCAAGTTGTTTACTTTTTCTCCGCAGGCCTGGGGCGCGCCGGCGATGACGATGTGCGCCTTCGCGGCGCCGGCATCCACGACGCGCTTCAGCGTCGCGTAGGCGGTGTCATCCTGCCGCGCCAGCACGAAAAAAACTTCATAACCGGGATAGTCCTGGTCTGTGAGGGCAATGAGATTGTCCTCCAGGCCCGGTTCGACCCCCTTGCACGGACAAATGAGCGCGACGCGCGGCGCAAAAAAGCCGCGGTGCCGCCACTGGCTGCGGCGCGCCATCACGAACCACTGGATGCCGCTCCACAGCGACCACAGCCCGAAGACCAGTTCGGCAACCACAAGGATGAGGAACGCTTCCTGCATATTGAGAGGGACCCGCTGAAGCGATTCTCGCATGCGCGGCGCGGTGAATATGGTTAGAATTGCGCGCAAGTTCCGTTACTGCAAAGGGGGAAAGATGCCTCTCAAACTGGATCCGGCGCGCGTGACCACGGCATTTGAACTGGACGGGTTCCGAATCGTCAAAGGTCTGGGAATTGTCCGCGGGATTGTGGTGCGGTCGCGGAGCGTGATCGGCAACATCGGCGCCGCGCTGCAAACCATCGTCGGCGGAAACATCACCATCTTCACCGAGCTCTGCGAGAAAACGCGCGAGGATGCCTTCGAGCTGATGGTGGACCACGCGGCGTCGCGCGGGGCGAACGCCATCATCGGGATGCGCTATGACGCAACGGAAATCATGAATGGGGTCACGGAAGTGCTGGCCTATGGCACGGCGGTGATTGTCGAGCAATCGCAGTAACCATCGAAGGGAGATGCTAGACTAACCGGCCAAGTTGATGGGTTATGCCACACGGATTGCGCAGGCAGGCCAGCCACTCCTGGGCAGGAGTTTCGCAGCGGAAGATTGATGAGCGCGCGAGTCAGCGCGGGCGGACCTCGCTTGATGCCTGCTTCGCTTCCAGGAACAACCTCTCCGCGAGAGCTTCAATCTGCAGCAGGAGTTTGCGCGCGGCCCGCCCGATATTCTCCAGCATCGATGGGTCCAGCAAGATGGAGCAGCGGTCCACGAAGGGCCCGGCAGGCACATTTCTTGCGCGACCGGTTGCGGAGCGAGCGGCACCCACCGCGGCAAGACGCCGGTAGATATCCAGGTCACCGCTGAATTCCACAGAATCACCGACGGTCCATTCCGCGGCGCGGCCCAGCGCGCTCACCAAGTCTCGCTGAAACGCGGTGGGATTCTGGATTGCGCCGCGCTTGAATTTCCGCGATTTCCAATTTCGCCGGTGGGTTTCTTCCACGAAGCCCATGGCGCGCGCGGCCATGGCCAACAAGATTTCGCGATCGAGGATGACTTCCAACTCTTCGCGTCGATCAGTGTGCGCAGTGGCTTCCGGACGGTCAAATTGGAGGGCGTAACTTTCCATGAAAGTGGCGGCGATGCGTTCACTGGCAAGGGCTGCCAGCATGCGGCGGGCCAGTTCGCGCGCAAGAAGAGATTCGGGTTTTGGACCACGCGACATGTGAGAAAAAAGGTCTACGCG
>JBGOTC010000223.1:0-5474 GCA_041476305.1 Terriglobia bacterium | reverse complement strand
CGGGAATCGAACCCGTATTTCGGCCTTGAAAGGGCCGCGTGCTAACCGTTGCACCACGGGGCCATCTGTCCAAATCACGACAAATGTAAGAGTAGAGGAATGCGGAGAACTTCGCAAGGCGCGCCGGCGCAACGCATCACCGCTCTTGTGTCAGCCGCCCTTGCGCTCGTTGTATTCCTCCAGCCACGCCATTTGAATGGCTTCCAGTTTTCCTTCGTTGGAGGCTTTTGGATCGCCCGTGAACCCGCCCAGACCAATCACGTACTTGTGCAGGTCCGTGAATCGAACGCTCAGCGGATCCGTTGCCGGATATTCGTCCGCCAGCGCGATACCAATGTCTTCCGCATTGTCCCAATTCAATTCATTGGCCATCTCAGTGGTCCGCTTCCTTGGCGTAGTTTTTGTTCCACTCTGGAATTTCCACCATCAGGTCCTTCGTGCCATCGGGAACACATTGGCAGCCCAGCCGCGACTTCGGCGTCAACCCTGGCGCTTCATCCAGTTGATCGAACTCCGCGTCCGTTGCTTCATTGCAGGACTCCAGCCCTTCGTGAACAATCACATGGCATGTCGAACAGGCGCACACTCCGCCGCACGCGTGGTCCAGCCCCATCTTGAATCCGGTGGCGATATCCAGAATGCTACCCGGCAAGCCATCGTGTCCGTAAGGGATTTTTTCCGGATCCACCTCCACGGTCTTGCCTTCGCGGATAAACGTCACCTTGAATTTCTTCGTCGGCAGGATGAATTTCGTCTGTTCGATATATGGATTCTGTCCGCCCATGCTGAATACCTCCCGCGCCTTCAAACTTGGTCGAGCTGTTTTCCTTCGAGAGCGGTGGCCAGCGCCCGGTTCATGATGCGCTCGGCCAGCGGCGTCGTGACTGCGTTCAATTCGTCGATGCGCGCGCGGATCAGTTTGTAATCGCGGCCCGCCATCGCTTCGCGCAGCGCGGACACTGCGCCGCCAATTGCGCGCCGCTCGTCCTCGCCGATTTCCACTTCGCCGACTGCAAATGACTTTTCCGTGGCGCGCAATATCGCTTCCGATTCGCCGCGCGCTTCAATCAGCTGTCTCTCCGTGAAATCCTGCTCCGCGTGTTCGATGGATTCCTCGATCATCCGCTCGATCTCTGAATCCGAGAGTCCATAGCTCGGTTGGACCTCCACGGAACTTCCCTGTCCGGAGCGCAAATCCCGCGCCGCCACTTGCAGGATCCCGTTTGCATCAATCAGGAATTTCACTTCCACGCGCGCCAATCCCGCCGGACCCGGCGGCACCCTTAATTGAAAGCGGGCCAGCGACCGGCAATCCTTCGCCAGTTCCCGCTCCCCTTGCAGCACGTGAAGGTCAATTCCTGTTTGGTTGTCCACGCCAGTGGTGAACATCTCCTGCGCGCTCGCCGGCACCGTGGAGTTTCGCGGAATAATCTTCGCCACCACGCCTCCCATGGTCTCAATCCCCAGCGAAAGCGGGGTCACGTCCAACAACAGCATATCGTGGACGCCCGCCTCCAGAATGTTGGCCTGCGCCGCTGCCCCCAGCGCCACCACTTCGTCGGGATTCAACTCTGTGTGCGGGCGCCGCCCGAAAAACTCCTCTACTTTGCTTCGCACCAGCGGCACGCGCGTCGAGCCGCCCACCAGCACTACTTCCTCCATGCGGTCGGGAGTCATGTGCGCGTCGGCAAGAGCCTGCTTCACCGGACTCATCGTGCGCTCCACCACCCTCTCGATGAGCCGGTCAAATTCCTCGCGCGAGATGTCGCGCGCATAGATTCGCTCGTTCGCCAACGGTAACTTGACGCTCGCGCTCGCCGCTTTGGAAAGTTCGTGCTTCGCCGTGATCAGCGCCTTGCGCAACTCTTGCGCCGCGGCGGCGTCCTTCGTCAGATCCACGCCGAATTGCTTCAGGATCTCCTTCCGCGCCAATTCCTGCATCGCGTTATCAATGTCGTCCCCGCCCAGGTGTGTGTCGCCGCTCGTCGAGAGCACCTGATAAATGTCGCCTTCGCCGGTCGAGATCAGCTTCAAAATTGAAATGTCGAATGTGCCGCCGCCGAAATCGTAAACGGCCACGAGGCCTCGTTGCTTCTCGTGCAATCCATACGCCAGCGCCGCCGCCGTCGGCTCATTGACCAGCCGCAGCACTTCCAGCCCGGCCAGCCGCCCCGCATCTTTCGTCGCCTGGCGCTGGGCATCGTTAAAGTAGGCGGGTACCGTGATAACCGCCTTCTCCACCGGCTCGCCAAAATAATTCTCGGCCCAGCTCTTCAGTTCCCGCAAAACAAATGCCGAAATCTCCGGCGGAGTGAATACGCGATCGCCCAGCCGCACCCGGATGACGTGGTCGCTTGCCGCATCAATGCGGAACGGAAAATGCTTCAGCTCGTCAACCACATCGGCCGGGCCGCGCCCCATCAGTCTCTTCACGCTGTAAATGGTGCGCTCCGGTTGCGTCAGCAAACGGCGCCGCGCCGGCTCGCCCACAACAATCGAGCCGTCCGCGTCCAGGCTCACCACCGACGGGCAAAGCGGCGTCCCGTATGGGCCCGGAATACACTTCGGCCGGCCCGTCTCCGTATCCACGTAGGCGATCAGGCTAAATGTTGTTCCGAGATCGATTCCAACTGTGCGTCCCATTTTTTCCAGAGCGCTAATTCTGCGTCAGCTCCTCTGCCACTTTGTTCACCAGGTTGCGGATGTACGACCGCCTGTTCAGAACTTCATTCATCTTGTTCATGATCGCCTTTTGCGCCGCTTCATCCCCGCCCGCGTCCATCGCGTGGTCCCATTCCGTCGCCACTCCCTCCAATTGCGCGTCCACTTCTACGAGCTTCGCGGCAAAATGCTTTTCCGCCGCTGCCAGCTTCCCGCGGACCTCGCTCGTTTCTTCCGTGCTGCTTCCTTCGGCCTTCGCCTCGCGCAATTCGTCCAGCGATTCATTCAAGGCGAATACTTCCTCCAGCAATTCCGGCGGTGCCTGCTGCTTGTGCTGGCCTTCTTTGCGCATCCCGGCATGCGCAAGGAGATATTCCACGCGCCCCAGCAGATTTCCGAGAGCGCGGTACGCATCATTCAATTCCGAGGAGCGCTGCAGTGACATTTCGCGCTCCGTCTCGCTCGCCCGCACAAAATTATCCGGATGCAGCTTCCAGCTGAGTTGGTGGAAGCGCTTCTCCAGGTCCGCCGCGTCCAGATGCAGCTTCCGCGGCAAGCCGAAGAACGCAAAATAATCGCTGTCGCGCGGCAGCGGCTGAATCTTCCCGCACGCCGGGCAAAAAGCCTCTCCCGAGATCACCGCTCCACAGGCCCAGCAGGCTTCCCCCGCGCGCGTGCCCGATGTTGTTGGAATGGCGTTCACTTACTTCCCCTCAACCCACCGAAACCACTGATAGAGTCCTATGACCACCAACCCGATGAGGACCTGGATCGGAT
This sequence comes from Terriglobia bacterium, assembly GCA_041476305.1. Taxonomy (GTDB): domain Bacteria; phylum Acidobacteriota; class Terriglobia; order Acidiferrales; family UBA7541; genus DASTCZ01. The sequence continues at coordinate 2,036 of JBGOTC010000223.1, read as the reverse complement.
AGTAGATTAAATAGAACCTCTTAAAACCTATGGGAAACGCATCTGGGTTAAACCGGAAGAAAAAATCCTTGTAGTCCTCCCAATCCAGATTCTTGGGACTTGGCTTACGTTCCCCGCTCTTCGAGACAACCATGGCGTCAGCCTCGCCGGAACTTCGCCGGTTTGAAATCCAAAGGATTTACGCCGTGAACGAACTGCCGCAACCGCAACTCCGGGAGGCCTGCGGATTCTGAAACACGAACCCCTGTCGGATCAGCGTTTCTTGATAGTCGAGCGTGGTGTTCGCAAGGAAGAGATAACTTTTCGGGTCCACAAAGAGGCGGGCGCCAAATTCCTCAAAAACTTTGTCGCGGTCCCGCGCCTGCGTGTCGAGCCGCATCGCATAGGTCAATCCCGAGCAGCCGCCCCCCTGCACTCCCACGCGGAGCCCGCCGGTCGTCTCCGGCACGCCCTCTTTCGTCAGCAGCTGGCGGATCTTCTGCGCTGCCTTCTCCGTGACGTGAATTGTCGCGGAACCTGTTTCCTGCGTCGCTTCCAAGTTTTGCATCTCCATCACCGGGCGGATGTTCTCCGCCCCTCTGTTCCATCTGCGTGTCGTCCGCGCTGCTTACTTTGCTTCAGCGCTCGCGGATTTCGCCTCGACGCCGTCGCCCCGCTTGGTCTTCCAGTCGCCGATGGCCGCCTTAATGGCGTCTTCAGCGAGCACGGAGCAGTGGATCTTCACCGGCGGCAGGCTCAGCTCCTTCACGATATCCGTGTTCTTGATGGCCAGTGCCTCTTCCACGGTCTTGCCCTTCACCCACTCCGTGGCCAGCGAGCTGGACGCAATCGCCGAACCGCAGCCGAAGGTCTTGAACTTCGCCTCTTCGATCACGCGCGTCTCGGGATTGATCTTCATCTGCAGCTTCATGACGTCGCCGCACTCCGGCGCGCCCACGAGGCCCGTGCCCACGTCCGGGTCGTCCTTCTTCAGGCTCCCCACGTTGCGCGGGTTGTTGTAGTGGTCGATCACCTTATCCGAATAAGCCATTTGTTCCTCCCCTTTGTCTTCAGGCTAATGTCCCTAAACTCTTGCCTTGGCCTCGCCTGCCGCCTTAGTGCTCAGCGCCTGCACCGGCCGCCCACTGCATTTTGCTGATGTCGATACCCTCTTTCGCCATTTCGTAAAGCGGCGAAAGTTCACGCAGCCGGGTCACCACTTCCACCATGCGGTTCACCACGTAATCCACTTCTTCTTCCGTGTTGAAGCGGCCCAGGCCAAATCGGATGGACGTGTGCGCCAGGTCCTCGCCGACGCCCAATGCCTTCAAAACGTAGCTGGGCTCCAGAGTTGCCGATGTGCACGCCGACCCGCTCGATACCGCGATGTCGTTGATGCCCATCAGCAGGGACTCGCCTTCCACGAACGCAAAGCTCATGTTCAGGTTGTTCGGCAGGTGGTGTTCCATCGTGCCATTGATGTACACCTCGTCGAGCTTCGCTTCCAGACCCGCCCGCAGCCGCTCGCGCAACGCGATCATGCGCTTGGACTCCTCGGCCATTTCGTTTTGACAAATCTCGCAGGCCTTTCCAAATCCCACGATGCCCGGCACATTCAGCGTGCCCGAGCGCATTCCGCGCTCGTGGCCGCCGCCGTCCAGGATGGCGGAAAGCTGCACGCGCGGGTTGCGGCGCCGCACGTACAGCGCGCCCACGCCCTTCGGCCCGTAAATCTTGTGCGCGGTCATGCTCAGCAGGTCAATATTGTCCGCCTGCACGTCCACGGGGATCTTCCCGATGGCCTGCACGCCGTCCACATGGAGCAGCACGCCGCGTTCCTTGGCGATCTTCCCGATCTCCGCGATCGGCTGGACCACGCCGATTTCGTTGTTCGCGTACATGATGGAAATGATGATCGTCTTCGGCGTGATGGCCTTGCGCAGCTCATCAAGATTCACCCGGCCGTCCTTGCCCACCGGCAGGTAGGTCACTTCGTAGCCGTATTTTTCCAGACGCTTGCAGGTGTCCAGCACCGCTTTGTGCTCCGTCACCTGCGT
>JBGOTC010000222.1:0-5523 GCA_041476305.1 Terriglobia bacterium | reverse complement strand
GGCGAAGAGCGTCACGGTGCTTGCGTATAGTCCGTTGAGCAATCAATTCCAAACGCTTCGCATGTTTGACCACAAGGACTTGCTCGGCAAGGTCGCCGGGGAGACGGGCAGGACGCGCGCGCAGGTGGCCTTAAACTGGTGCACGAATTCCGCGCCAGTCGTCACCATTTTCAAGGCGGACCGAGTGGAGCACATCCGCGAGAACTGTGGGGCATCGGGCTGGCGGCTCAGCGCCTCGCAATTGGAGACCCTGAGGCGGATACCGTTCCTTCGTCGCGGCCGATTCGAGCAATTCGCCTGGCGATTAGCCCGCCGCGCGGCGCAGCGACTCGGCCGCAGCGTGTGAAATTGCAACCGATCTCTCCGGCATGGGCGGATGGAAACAAGGCAGGGCAGGACGGTGTCTAACTTCCCAGTGAATTGAATCATTGGACGGCGCATGGGTTCTTGGCGCGACAACTAGAACGAATAGTGCGCCGGGGCCCGTGGATTTTGGTATTTTAGAGGGCAAGCAAGGGAAGGGCAGAGACTTGGGGAAGCGAACCCACTTACCTGCGCCCGCGAATGGGAATTCATACGGGATTTCATCCGGTCAATCGAAAAGTAAATCGGAGGTCCGCCATGAATAAGATGTGGATGGCGAGTGCGGCCCTGGTATTCGCTGTGGGTGCATCCGCGCAACAACCTCCCGACAGTCCTCCAAAGTCCGCGACGCAGGCCGGCGGAACCTCGTCCGAACTTTCTCCGCGGGAACTGGCGTTGCAAAAAGCCACGCTGGACATGATCCACAAGGATTATGCGGACGCGGTGGAAATCTATAGGACGCTGCTGCGTGAGACTCCAAACGACGCGGGATTGTGGAACCGGTTGGGCATTGCGTATCACCAGGAAGCGCTGCTGGGCGACGCGCTGAAGTGCTACGAGAAGGCCACGCGGGTGGACAAGCAGAACGGTGATGCGTGGAACAACATCGGCACCATCTATTTCCAGCAGCACAAGTGGTCGAAATCCATCCGCGCGTATAAGAAGGCCATCGCATTGGGCCCGCGCGTGGCCACCTACCACAGCAACATGGGGCTGGCGTACCTCAACAACAACCACGTAGCGGAGGCGCAGGCATCATTCAATACCGCATTGCAACTGGACCCCGATGTTTTCGATCACTCCGGGCGGATTGGGACGATCCTGCAAGACCGGTCCACCAGCGATCAGGGAAAGTTTTATTTCCTGCTGGCAAAATCATTTGGCGCCTCGGGGAACGCGGAGCGGTGCGGATATTATCTGCGGAAGTCCCGCGACGAGGGCTACAAGGGGCTGGAGGCGGCGAAGAACGACCCGGCGTTTTCGAGCGTGCTGGCGGATCCGGTGGTCCGCGAAGTGCTGGGCCTGCCCGCGATTGCGCCGCCACCGCATCCCAACGGGAACTGAATCGCGTTCCCAAATTTCCCAGGGCACTTTCCGAGTGTCCGCCACCCTGAAATCCCGCAGCAAGCGTTTGTTCCCGGCCAGTTCTGTTAGAATGAAAATGCGATGAAGGTCTTCTGTTCGCGGCGAATTTGGAACCTGGGTTTGGTTTCCTTATTCCTCGCCCTGATGGTGGCGGCCGGGTACGGACAATCCTCTGCAGGTGGCGCCGCCGGCGGAAGCAACCCAGCAGCCAATTCGACACGAGCCGAGACACTGGTCGTCTTCCCCTTTGAAAATGCGGGCCGCGAGGCAAAGATGGATTGGCTGGGCGAAGGCCTGGCCGAACTGGCTACGGACCGGCTGGCGGGGCACGGGCGAATCGTGTTTTCGCGCGAGGAGCGGCTCGCAGCTCTTGAAAAACTGGGCCTCCCCGCGTATGCGCGCTTCAGCCGCGCGACGATGTTGAAGATCGCGGAGGAGATTGACGCGGACTTCGTGGTCTTCGGTGATTTTCACCAGGAAGGTTCTTCCGTGCGCGTGACGGCGCGGGTGATGAGCATCAATCCGCCGTGGCTTTCGGCGCCACTGGAGGAGACCGGCGCGCTCGATGCGCTCGCGGAAATGCAGGCGAAGGTCGCGTGGCGTGTGCTGTGCCAGATGCAGAACGCTTTGGAGAGGAACACCGCTTGTGTCTCGACCAACCCCAGCGCACAGCAATTCGCGCGAAATGTGAGCCGCGTGCGCGCCGACGCGCTGGAATATTTTGTGCGCGGATTGGAATCGCCGGCGGAGGATGCGCGGCTCCGGAGTCTGCGGGAGGCGGCACGGCTGGATCCGCAGTGGGATGAACCGCTGTTCGCCATCGGGCAAACCTATTTCGCGCGCCGGGATTGTGAATCGGCGTCCGGCTGGCTGACGCGCGTGCCCTTCGGGAGCGCGCATCTGGCGGAAGCCACGTTTGACGTGGGCGTATGCCAATTGCTGCGCAACGATCCGGTGAAGGCCGAGGCGACATTCAAGTTGCTGGCCGACCGCATGAGGTGGTCGCCAGATTCCTCTGCAAGTGAGTCTCCCGGGGTGCTGAGCAACCTGGGAACGGCGCTGCTGCGACAGGCGCGCTATGCGGAGGCGGCTGTGGATTTTGAGCGCGCGAGGACGATTGATCCCGGAGAGCCGGATTATTGGTTTAACCTGGGCCTGGCGCGGTATCTGCTGGGGGATTGGGAGAAGGCCGCGCAGGAATTGCGGGAGGCGTTGCGTCTGCAGCCGGAGACGGGGGAAGCGCGCGAGCTGCTCCTGGCGGCGCTGGACAAGATCGGCGCATCGGATGAGGCGGGTGAGTTGCGGAAGGATGCTCCTCCAGCGGGCGGGCCGGGAACACGGCCGAGGCAGGAAGTCTCGAGAATGTCCCCCACGACGCTCGCAAAGCTTGCACACATTCGAATGGAATTGATGATCGGAGTGGTTCGATGAAGAGAGTTTTCAGGTTTAATCGGCCGACAGTTCTTCGCGGATCCACGGGCATGCATGCAGCGTGCTTCCTTTTTCTCGCCGCGATGCTCGTCAGCGCCATGGCACAACCGCGCGTGGCTGCCGCTCCACCCCCAACGGCAGAGCCAACACCGAGGCCGCGGGTGGTGAAGCTGCTGATCCGCCATGAGATCGAGCCGCTGCTTGCGGAATACCTGGACGGCGGTCTGGACCAGGCTGCCGCGTCGCACGCGAGCCTGGTGCTGATTTCGATGGACACGCCCGGGGGGCTGAGCGATTCGATGGAGCAGATCATCAAGCACATCCTGAGTTCGCCGGTGCCGGTGGCGGTTTACGTGGAACCTACGGCCTCGCGCGGGGCTTCCGCGGGATTCTTCATTTTGCTTTCCGCGGACGTGGCGGCGATGGCGCCGGGCACCCATACCGGGGCGGCCTCGCCATTGCTCGCCATCGGCGGGATTCCGCTGAACGTGGATGAGTCGCTGCGGAAGAAAATTCTGGGCGACGCGACAGCGTTCTTGCGCAGTTACACGGGAGAGCGGGGGCGCAACGCGGCGCTGGCGGAAACGGCGGTCACCGAGGGGAAGGCCTTCACGGAGAAGGAAGCGCTGGATGGGAAGTTGATTGACCTGGTGGCGAATTCAGAAGAGGACTTGTTGCGGCTGCTTGACGGGCGAACGATCAAACGTTTTGACGGGACGAGCGTGACGCTGCATCTGGCCGGCGCGGAAATCGAGACGCTGGAAGAAACCATGCGGCAAAAGTTTCTTTCGCGCATCGTGCAGCCGGACGTTTTCTTCATCCTGCTGATTGTGGGTGTGCTGGGGCTTTACGCGGAGTTCACGCATCCGGGCATGATTGCTCCCGGAGTGATCGGCGGGATCTGTCTATTGCTCGCTCTTTATGCCATGCACATCCTGCCGGTAAACCTGACAGGCCTTCTGCTGGTGGTGCTGGCACTGGCGCTCTTCATTCTGGAAGCGAAATTTACAAGCCACGGAGTGTTGGGCGCTGGCGGCGTGGTGGCCATGCTGCTGGGCGCGCTGATGCTGATCCGCTCGCCGCTGACATCCGGCGGAGTGAGCCTGGGCGCGGCGCTGGGAGTGACGCTGCCGTGCGCGTTTCTGATTATCATGCTGATGCGGCTGGTGCTGAAGTCGAGGAAATGGAAGCAGAGCACGGGGCGGGAGCAGCTCCTGGGAGCGGAAGGCGAGGCGACACAGGCCATCTCTCCCGGGGCCGCGGCAGGAGAAACGGTGCGCATCCATGGAGAGTTGTGGCGCGCGGTTTCGGCGCAGGCGATTGCCGCGGGAGCACGTGTGCGAGTGGTGCGTATTGAGGGGCTGACGCTCTACGTGGAACCGGCGGAGAGATCATCGCGTCCGGCAGCTTGAGATTCATTCGGCGCGGATAGGCTTTGGGGGTTCGCGGATTGGGTCCGTTGAAAGGGAGGCAGTGATGGAGACGATGACAGTTTTTTGGGGAGTGGTGGCGCTGATTTTTCTGATCTGGTTCTGGAATTCGCTGTGGGTGATCAAAGAATGGGAGCGCGGGGTGGTGCTGCGGCTGGGCCGCATGATTCCGGAGGCGAAGCCCGCGGGGCTGCGCATTGTGTTTTGGCCCATCGAGACGCTCTATAGGATTCCGCTGCGGCTGGAGACGCTGGACGTGCCGCCGCAGGACATCATCACGCGCGACAACGTGTCGGTGAAGGTAAACGCGGTCTGCTATTTCCGCGTGGTGGACGCGAACCTGGCGCTTTCACAGGTGCAGAATTATCTGTACGCGACATCGCAGTTGGCGCAGACAACGCTGCGGAGCATGGTGGGGCAGTTCGAACTGGATGAGATCCTTTCGCAGCGCGAAAAGGTTAACAGCCGGCTGCAACTCATCCTTGACCAGGATACCGAGCCCTGGGGTATCAAGGTAACGAAGGTGGAGGTCAAGCAAGTTGATATTCCGGAGAGCATGCAGCGCGCGATTGCGAAGCAGGCGGAAGCCGAACGCGAGCGCCGCGCAAAAGTGATTCACGCTGAGGGGGAATTCGAGGCGAGCGGAAAGCTGGCGCAAGCCGCGAACATTCTGGAAAAAGAACCGGCAGCCATTCAATTGCGGTATCTTCAGACGTTGACGGAAATTGGAGTGGAGAAGAACACGACCATCGTCTTCCCGCTGCCGATCGATATTTTGGCGGCATGGGCGAGGTCGATGAACAAATAATTTATGGCGAATTCAACGAGAGGCGGCGGGGGAGACGTGGTGCTGGAAAGCCGGCACCTCATCGGACTGTTTGTTCTGATGGTGGTGATTTTCGGCGTGGTGTTCGTGCTTGGCTATGAAATGGGACGAAACCAGAGTGTCACGCAGGTGCGCTCGACTACGGCACCTGGAGAGGATCCAGTGGTCTCGCCAGTGCAGCCGACATCGCAGCCAACTGCAAAGCCGCTAACGAGCGGCGGAAGCTCAAGCATAGAGCCGCCTGTTACGAAACCACCAGCCGCTGCGCCGAAGACAACGGCACCGGCTTCGAAGGGTAATGCGACGCAGTTGCCGGCGGGGAACAAGTCCGCGCCACCATCGAGCAAGGTGCAACCAACGGCGAGACCGCCCGCAACGAGCAACACT
>JBGOTC010000221.1:0-5658 GCA_041476305.1 Terriglobia bacterium | reverse complement strand
GTGCGACAATTGATTTTAGGTCGAGACAATTCATGAGCGTTTCGCTGGGCAAAAACGTCACGCTGGAGCGGCCGGAAGATGTCGGCAAGTTTCTGGCCGACGAAGGAATCATTTTCACGCAGCTTGATAAAGCCGTGAATTGGGCGCGGAAGAATTCCATCTGGCCCCTGGGATTTGGATTGGCCTGCTGCGCGATTGAAATGATGTCCATGGCGGCTTCCCGGTTTGACATCGCGCGATTCGGATCCGAAACGTTCCGCCCCTCCCCCCGGCAAGCCGATTTGATGATCATTGCCGGGCGCGTATCCGTGAAAATGGCTCCGGTGATCAAGCAGCTCTACGACCAGATGCCGGAACCGAAGTGGGTGATCTCCATGGGGGCGTGCGCCACTTCCGGCGGGGTGTTCAACAACTACGCCATCGTGCAGGGAGTGAATCAGGTGATCCCGGTGGATGTTTATGTGCCGGGCTGCCCACCCCGGCCGGAGGCGCTGCTCTACGCCATCATGCAGCTACAGAAGAAGATTCAGAATGACCACGGAAGTTTCCGACGGGCCATCAATTTGGCAAGCTGAGATTGCTTGCTCACTAGCGCGGCGAAACGAGCCGCAGGCCGACAATTCCCGCAACAATCAAGGCGATGCATCCCAACCGAAGCGCGGTCTTTGGTTCATTGAAGAGCGCGATGCCCAAGAGAGCAGTTCCCACCGCGCCGATGCCAGTCCATACGGCGTAGGCAGTGCCTATCGGGATTTGCTTCGTGGCGATTCCAAGCAGGTAAACGCTCAGAACTCCTCCGGCGAAAACTCCAGTGGTCGGGCCGATTCGAGTGAAGCCGTGCGTGTACTTCAAGGTGATTGCCCAACCGACTTCACAGAGCCCTGCGATAAAGAGGATTAGCCAGGCCATTGTTCCTCCACGAGATGAATTGCGAAGTATTGCCGGAGGAGTCGAAAGCAATCAAGGACAATCATCATGCCGGGAGAGTCGCCGCGCGAAGAGGCAACTCGATGACTTCGGCGTCCCCGCCGGACCAACTGAGCCGACTCCCCGGAGAGTTGTGCTCGCGGCGGACGTAGGCCATTCCGATGGGCTTGCCGAGCGCGAAAGAGAAAGCGGCGCGGGTGACAACTCCGACTTCAGCGCCGCCGGCAAACAAGGGTGTCTTGGGCGGCGGGACTAGCGTTCCGTGGAAGGCGACACCTACCCGCTTTCGGTTCACGTGCCCACGAGAACGAACGCGCTCCACAATTTCCTGGCCGGTGTAGCAACCCTTGGAATAATTGATGTGCGACTGATCGAGCGCCGCTTCATGAGGGATTACAGTTTCATCGAAGTCGTAGCCGAACCAGGGGATACCGGCTTCGAGGCGCAGCGCGCTTAGCGCCTCAAAACCAATCGGCCCGCCGCCAACTGCCTGCGCAGCTTTGACGAGTGTTTCCCACAATTGCGGCAAATCCTTGCGGTTGGAGATAAATTCCGCGCCGGGGACGCCGCCGGGTGAGCGGCGGACAATTCTGCACGAAACGCCACTCACCGTGGCATCCTGATGGTCCAACTCGGAAAAAGCACTGATCGGAGGCGCGCCGATAGCTGCGAGGACATTCCGCGTCTTGGGACCCTCCACGGAAACGACTCCAAGATTTTCCGTCACATCTTCGAGAGTCACATCATCCATGATGATGAACTTTTCAAGAGTTGCGGCGGTGCGCTCGCGGATCATCGCGTAGGTCGCGAGGAGGATCCTGTCTGGATAGACGTAGGTATCGAGTTCCGCGAGAATGTGTCCTTGAGGATTCAGCAGCAGGGAAGTCGCGCCCTGACCTGGTTGAAGATCCCGAATGTTGTTCGTCAATATGGCGTTGAGATAGCGGACTCTGTCCGGCCCGGTGAAATTGAAAAAGGCGCGGTAGTTCTTGTCGGCAACCGCGGCCGTTTCGCGCGCGCAGCGATATTCCCGGCGCGTTTCAGTGAAGTGGGCAGGCAGCAAGCAGCCGAAATATTCAGCGATCCCGGCGCCACGAGCCTGGTGCAAAGCGAGCAATGGAGATTCAAGCGGCATTCTTTGAGACATTCCTCGGACGCCATCTTAGCAGATGGCCAATGCGCCGAGCGCGGGCGGCGATTGACGCGATGCTATACTGCGTGCAATGACAAGAAACCTGGTGAAACACCCATCTCCATCTGATGGCCGCGGCGCAAGAATGATTCACGAGATCCTTCCAGTTGGGCTGCTGCAGTGCAATTGCCACGTTGTTGGGGATCCGAAAACGCATGAAGCGGTGGTGATTGACCCGGGCGATGACGTCGAGAAAATCCTGGAAGTCATCGCGCGCCATGATTTGAATGTCCGCGCCATCCTGAATACGCATGCGCACATCGACCACGTCGGCGGGTTGAAGAAAATGCGCGAGGCCACCGGCGCCCCGGTCCTGATGCACGAAGCGGACCTGAGTCTTTACAAAGCTCTGGAGATGCAAGCGCGCTGGATTCGGTGGGCAACGCCCGAGCTAGCCGAGGTGGACGATTTTTTGCGCGAAGGCGCACCGATCCGCTGGGGGGACTTCGAAGCGCAAGTGCTGCATACACCTGGGCACACCGAGGGCAGTGTCTGCCTGTACCTTCCGGTTGATAGCAGAGGCTTGGCGCAGGCCGGGCAGCGGAATGAACCAGGACTACTTTTCGCTGGCGACACACTGTTTGCCGGAAGCATTGGACGAACGGATTTGTGGGGTGGGTCGACGGATGCAATTATGAGGTCGCTCAAGACGAAGGTGCTTGCGTTGCCGGATCAAACGGTGGTTTTTCCGGGGCACGGCCCGGCTACGACTCTCGGAGAAGAGCGCGAGTCGAATCCGTTTCTGCAGGGATTGTAAGACTTGGAAGCCGGCAAAATTGAATTAAGCACTATTGAGTGCGGAGGCGTTCTTCCCGTTCCACCCGAAGTTCTTCCATCACACTTTGCACCAGCTCTTTAGCGTTCTGCAGCTCCTCCTGAACCATCTGAATGTCCATAGTCGGCTTCCCGGGATTGCGAATGCTGTGGCAATAGACGCCGTGCTGGCCGACCAGGACCATGGCATTGGTGACGCGGTCAAGCGAGACGGCCAGCCGCCCCCTGTGACGCCCCAACATTTGCTCGTAGTGCTCCAGCTCGTCCTTGTGCGCGTCAAATGCGGACATCTGTTCTCCTTACCATTGGTTTCGAATCCGCTTCAAAGTACGCCATGCGGCTGAGAGTCGCAAGTTTCACCCTGAGCCGGGAAATCTCGCGGGGGCTGTTATGTAAGTGGCGGAGAGTATTGCAATCGAGGAACTCCGCCGGGGGGCGGTTGTGGACGCCTCTGCAGGCGGGCTGGATAATGGTCTGTGCGTTTCGAAGTCGCGTTCGAACGCACGCAATCCCCGAGAGGAAGAAATGAGACGCTCTGATCTCGTACAACATTCTGAGAAGCACGATACCGACCGCACATCACAAATTGTGTTTGGTGAACGGCAGCACCTGTTGAGAGTGCTGGATTCCATTGAGAATACGGAAGTGGCGCGTCCGCGGTTTGAGCAGGAGCGGCGTTCCATCGAGCAGCTGATCCACGCGCGCACGCAGGAATTGAATTCCATCAATGACAACTGGGACGTAAAAGTCGGCCTGGTGTTGAGCGCCGAGGCGAAATCGGAGATGCTCGAAAAGCTTTCGCGCGAGGCGCCGCAGGAGGATTACTACCTGCTTCGATTGATCAGCGAGCATCCGCGTGTGTCGGCGAAGACGCTGAACCGTCTGGCCAAGCACCCCTACGCGGCCATCCGTGAAAATGTCGCACGACACCCCAACGCGGACCCCACCACATTGATTGCGCTTTCCAAGGACCGCAGCCAGCCGTTGTGGTACCTGGTGGCGTTCAATCCCAATACTCCAACGGCACTTCGGCGCAAGTTGCAGGAGCGGTTGCGCAAACTCGGCCAGACAAATTCCGCAAAATAGTTGGCCAAAGACTTTCGGTATTCGGCGCAAGTCGCCCGCAGGGTAGAATGTCGCCATGGCAAGCGAGGCGAGGGGCGAGAGTGTCGCTCCATCCAGCGTTCCGGCCCAATTCAATATCGCCGAATACTTCCTCGATCGACCTGCGCGGGAACATCCTGATCGCGTCGCCATCCTGGGCGAGCCATCGCCGGTAACCTACCGGGAGCTGTCCGATCTCGCGGACAGCGTCGCCCGGGGTCTAATGCGCGATGGGATTGCGCCGGGCGAGCGAGTCCTGATTGTCCTTCCGGATTCGGCAGAATTCATCGCGGCATTTTTTGGCGTGGCAAAAACCGGCGCCGTGGGTGTACCGGTGAACTCCATGGTCCGCGAGGGAGACTACTCACATTACTTGCGGGATTGTGGCGCACGGCTGGCGATCGTCCACGCGCTGGCGCTTCCAGCATTTTTGCCCGCAGCGCAAGGATTTCCGGCGGACTCGATTGTGGTGGTGGGGGAGGCTCCAGACCATCCCGCCGGGAGCAGGATGTGGCGGGATTGGCTGCGGAAGTCAGGCGAGCGCGTGCCGCCGGGCGCGACTCGAGCGACGGACCCCGCGTTTTTTCTCTACACCTCGGGCAGTGGTGGAACTCCCAAGGCCGCTGTGCATCTGCACAAGGATATGTTGGCGACGACGCGGGGATTCGCGGAAGGGGTCATGGGAATCGCTCCCAGCGACCGCACCTATTCCGTCTCCAAATTATTTTTCGCCTATGGGTTGGGAAACGGAATGTATTTTCCGATGTCGGCGGGCGCGGCGACGATTCTGGACCCCGAGCGGCCGCGTCCGGAACGCGCCGCCGAATTCCTGAAGAAGCACCGGCCGACGATTTTCTTCGCGGTGCCGACTTTTTATTCCGCGCTGCTTCGCGAGGCGGAGCAAGGACTCCACGCGGATTTCTCGTCGGTGCGGATGGCGGTCTCCGCCGGCGAGCGGCTCCCGCCGGAAATCTTCGAGCGATTCAAATCGCGGTTCGGCCTGGAAATCATCGACGCCATCGGCTCCACGGAGATGCTGCACATGTTCCTTTCTCCGAAGCCGGGCCGGACCAGGGCAGGGAGCTGCGGTTTTCCGGTACCGGGGTACGAGGCGAAAATCGTGGACGATTCGGGTGCGCCGGTTCCCGAGGGGGAGATCGGAAATTTATGGGTGAAGGGTGAGAGCGCGTTTTCGGGCTATTGGGGAATCCCGGAGCTGACGGCTCGCACGAAACAAGGCGATTGGGTGGTGACGGGGGACAAGTTCTATCGCGACGCGAATGGCTACTACCATTACTGCGGCCGCGCCGACGACATGATGAAAGTTTCGGGGATGTGGGTGGCGCCGGCAGAAGTGGAGAACGCACTGTTGGGCCATCCCAAGGTGGCGGAGGTCGCTGTTGTGGGAGTGATTGATCCAAACGGCCTGACGAAACCGCTGGCCTTCGTGGTGATCCAGACAGATGCGGGACCCACGCCCGCGTTGGCTGAAGAACTGCAGCAGTTTGTCCACAGCAGGCTATCAGGTTTCAAATGTCCCACGGAAATAAAATTTCTGGACGCGCTTCCCAAGACCGCCACCGGGAAAATCCAGCGATTTCGACTGCGCAAGCCCGCCGGGGTCCCCTCCCCCCGCCAATAGACAAATTGGCTCTTTACGG
>JBGOTC010000220.1:0-5669 GCA_041476305.1 Terriglobia bacterium | reverse complement strand
CCAGGTGCAAATCGGAATGGCACACGCCGCATGCCTCAATCTGTAGCAACACTTCACCCTCGCCGGGGCGCGGGCGCGGCATTTCCTCCATGCTGAGCGGCTGCCCGAATTCGCGGAGCACTGCGGCGCGCAACTCTGGTTCCTCCCCCTTCGCTGACGCAGTATAGCCACAACCCCGCGCGCGCACCAATTCCGGGCAGCAACGGGAAGCGGTGTGATGCAAATCACACGTCGCGGTAACGAGGGCCTCCATTCCTGCGTCGTACCTTGTGGTATTCTTGGAGTTGGCGCGGGCTGCCCAGCCCGCGAATCTTGGATAAATGGCCCAGTTCCCTCTTGGGAGATGTACCGGTGGCGGGGAGCTTCGCTGATTGTGGGGACGTAAGGGACTTATGGCGACAACGATTCAACCTCCGAAGCACAAAAAGGAAGTCATTGATAAGGCCGTCATCCGGTTTTGCGGTGATTCCGGCGACGGCATGCAGATTACCGGGAACCAGTTCACGAACACGGTGGCCCTTTATGGAAATGACCTGGCCACTTTCCCGGATTATCCCGCTGAAATCCGCGCCCCCGCCGGGACACTCCCGGGGGTGAGCGGCTTCCAGGTCCAGTTTTCCTCCTCCCATGTCTATACGCCGGGCGATAGCGTGGATGCGCTGGTGGCCATGAACCCCGCCGCGCTGAGGATGAATCTGGCGGACCTGAAGCCCAATGGAATCCTGATCGTTAATAAGGACGATTTTGGCGAGACGGACCTGAAGAAGGCCCAGGCGAAAACCAATCCCCTCGAAGACCATTCTCTCGACGCCTACCGTCTTTTCCCCGTCGAGCTCACTCGCTTGACGCGCGTCGCCTTGCAGGAACTCGGCCTCGACGCCAAGAGCATGGACCGCTGCAAGAATTTCTTCGCCCTGGGGATGTGTTACTGGCTTTACAACCGCCCCATGGATTCCACCTATCGCTGGCTGGATGAAAAATTCTCGAAGAAGCCGCTGCTCGCCGAAGCCAACAAGCGCGCCATGAAGGCCGGCTATTCCTACTGCGAAGCCACCGAGGCCTTCCAGATTTCCTATGAAATTCCGCCCGCGCATCTTTCGCCGGGCACTTATCGCAACCTGAGCGGAAACCAGGCGCTGGCGCTGGGCTTCGTGGTTGCCGCGCAAAAAGCCGGGTTGACGCTGTTCCAGGGTTCCTACCCCATCACGCCGGCCTCCGACATTCTCCACGAACTTTCCATGTACAAGAATTTCGGCGTGACCACCTTCCAGGCCGAAGACGAAATCGCCGCCATCACTTCGGCCATCGGCGCATCCTATGCCGGCGCGCTCGCCATCACCACCACCTCCGGCCCCGGCATGGCCCTTAAGACGGAAGCCCTGGGCCTCGCCGTCGCCGTGGAGCTGCCGCTGGTTGTCATCGACGTCCAGCGCGGCGGCCCTTCCACCGGCTTGCCCACGAAGACGGAGCAGGCCGATCTGCTTCAAGCGCTTTACGGACGCAACTCCGAAGCGCCCATCCCGGTTCTCGCCGCGGCCACCCCCGGCGACTGTTTCTGGATGGCGCTCGAAGCCAGCCGCATCGCCATTAAATATATGGTGCCGGTCATCCTGCTTTCCGATGGATACCTCGCGAATGGCGCGGAGCCCTGGCGCATCCCGGAAATGAAAGACATTCCTGATTTTCCGGTGAAATTTGAAACGAATCCCGTGGACTTTCTTCCCTACCGCCGCGATCCCCAGACGCTCGCGCGCCCGTGGGCCATCCCCGGCACAATTGGACTCGAGCATCGCCTCGGCGGTCTGGAGAAGCAAGACGTCACCGGCAACATCAATTATGAGCCGCTGAACCACGAGCACATGGTCCGGCTGCGCGCCGCGAAAGTTGAAGCCGTGGCGCAGGATATTCCGGATATTGTTCCCGCCGGCGACCCCGATGGCGATCTCCTTATCGTCGCCTGGGGCTCCACCTACGGCGCCATCACCGCGGGAGTCAGCGCGCAGCGCGCCCGAGGACATCGCATCGGACACGTCCACTTGCGGCACCTGAATCCGCTGCCCCGAAATCTGGGTGAAGTGATCCAGCGTTACCGCCACATCCTGGTGCCGGAAATGAACATGGGCCAGCTCGTCATGGTCCTGCGCGCCAAGTTTCTGGTGGACGCACAGGGCTTCAACAAGATTCAGGGCCGCCCGTTCAAGCAATCGGAAATTGAAGGCAAGATCGAAGAGATTCTGGACTGATTGTGCACCGGGCCCCGCGCCCCTTGAGGTGATCGCATTATGGCAACAGTAACTCTGCCGCCGCTTCCGCCGCTGACGAAAAAGGATTTTCAGACCGACCAGGAAGTCCGCTGGTGCCCGGGCTGCGGCGACTATGCGATTCTCTCGGCCGTGCAATCCGTTTTCCCGGAGCTGGGCATCCCCCGCGAGAAGTTCGTTGTGATCTCCGGCATCGGCTGCTCCAGCCGCTTCCCTTATTACATGAACACCTTCGGCTTCCACACCATTCATGGGCGCGCGCCCGCCGTTGCCACGGGACTCAAGCTCATCCAGCCAGACTTGGAAGTTTGGGTGGCCACCGGCGATGGCGACGCCTTGAGCATCGGCGGCAACCACACCATCCACATGCTGCGCCGCAATGTCGGCCTCAAAGTATTGCTATTCAACAACCGCATCTACGGATTGACAAAGGGCCAGTATTCGCCGACTTCAGAGATCGGCAAGAAAACGAAGTCCACTCCCTATGGCACCGCCGACCGCCCCTTTAATCCGATCTCTCTCGCCATCGGATCCGAAGCGACCTTCGTCGCGCGTACTGTGGACGTCTTCATGCAGCACATGAAAGACACCATCAAGCGCGCCGCCGCGCACAAAGGCGCGGCCTTCATCGAAATTCTGCAGAACTGCAACATCTTCAATGACGGCGCGTGGACCAGCTTGACCGAGAAAGAAGCGCGCAGCGAGCACGTCGTGTTACTTGAACATGGCAAGCCGCTCATCTTCGGCAAGAACCGCGACAAGGGCATCAAGATGGATGGCCTGGAACTGGAAGTCGTCCAACTTGGCAATGGAATCACGGAGAAGGATCTGTTGATCCATGACGAAACGCATCCCCGGCCATCCTACGCATTCGTGCTGGCGCACATGGAGCATCGCCCCGGCTTCCCCACGCCCATCGGCGTGCTGCGGAATTGGAGCGACGTTCCCCGCTACGAAGATGTGGTGAACGATCAGATCCGCGACGTCATCGCCAAAAAGGGCAAGGGCGATCTCGACAAACTCCTGCGCGCCGGCGACACCTGGGAAGTCAAAGCCTAGCAGCTCGTCTCGCTGAATTTGAAAAGACCAACGGCGGGGGCCTCAGCCCCCGCCGTTTTGTTTTGCATCGCGTCCTGAAAACAGGTTTGCCTACTGCCCCCGCCGCCCTCCTGCCGGCGAAGGCGCCTCTACCGTAATCGGCTGCAGGTTCGCTTGCTTCAAGAGAGCGTTCGCCGCGGCAAGCTCTTTGTTTTTCGTGGCAGTCCACTTCCCCATCGCCGCGCCCGCCATTTTTTGCGCTTCAGCGAACGCCGCCATCACCTGCAGGCTCGGCGACGCGTCCGGCCCCTGCACGGCTCCCAGGACCTGGCCGATTTCCCCCGCCACAAATTGCAGGCTCGACACGTCATTGGAGGGCGGCGTCACGCCGCTCGATTGTGGAGTTGCCGCCGCCGTGGCGCCGGCGATTTCCACGGCCTTCGCGTCCAGCGCATCGAGCGCCGCCATCAGCTCCCTGTTCCCCGCCGCCTGCGTGCGCAACGCGGCGATTTGCGTGCGCACACGCGCAATCTCTCCCCGCGTGCGCGCCACCTCCTCCGACTTCGCGGCCACCTGCTGCGCCACATCGAATTGCCGCTGCAACTCCATCACCGGAGTCTTCACGCTGGGATCCATCTTCACTGTGAGCGGTTGCGTGTACGATTTCCCATTCGCGGTCAATTTCACCGTGTATGTGCCGGGCATCGCCCAGATCCCTCCGCCACCGCCTCCGCGCCCTCCCCCGCCGCCCGCTCCCGCCGCGTAATGAATGTCCCACACCCAGCGATGCATGCCCGCCGCGGCCGAAAGTGGTTCCGCGGGACGGTTCCAGTACGCGGGAATATTCTGCGTCGCCGGATTCCCTCCGCGCCCGCGCCCGCCTCCACCGCCTCCGCCTTCGCTCGAATACACGCGGACACTCTTCCCCGCCGCCGTGAGAATCTCAATCGTCACCGGCCCGGTCGCCGCCGACTTCAGGTAGTAATCAATGATCGCTCCCGTCGGCGGGTTCTCCGTCTCCGCGGAGCCATACGGTAGCGGCGTGCCGCCACTTCCTCCGGTGCGCCGGCGGATTGCCGTCTGCGGTTTGAACAGCAGCGCATCCGGCGCGCCCGTGATGGCGCCGATCTGCCTCAGCGCGGTGATGTTGTCCAGCACCCAGAATCCGCGCCCGTGCGTGGCCACGATCAGGTCGTCGCCGTGAATGGCGAAGTCGCGCGCCGAAGAGCGTGGCAAATTCATCTGCAGCGGTTGCCACGCCTCGCCGTCATCGAACGAAACGTAAACTCCCAGCTCCGTGCCCGCGAACAGCAGGCCCTTGCGAATCGTGTCTTCCTTGATCGCGTTGACGTAGCTCCCTTCCGGAATCCCGTTGGTGATGAGCTTCCACGTTTTCCCGCCGTCGCGCGTGCGGTAGATGTAGGCCTTGTAATCTTCCAACCGGTGCCGGTCCACCGACGCATACGCCGTCTTCGCGTCGAAGTGCGACGCATCCATCAGCGACACCTTGCTCCACGGAGTCATCTCCGGCGGCGTCACGTTTTTCCAGGTCTTCCCCCCATCATGCGTAACGTGGACCAGCCCGTCGTCAGTCCCGATCCAAATCGTGTCCGCCAGCAATGGCGATGGCGCAATCGTGTAAATCACGCCCGGCCGCGGAGTGCCGTTGCTGTCCGCCACCGTCCCGGGATCCAGATTCGGCGGCGCGCCCGGCGCTTCCCGCGTCATGTCCCCGCTGATGCGCGTCCAGTTCTTCCCGCGGTCGATGGTCTTCCACAAATATTGATTGCTGAAATAAAGAGCGCGTCCCGGCGCTTGCGAAAAAACCACCGGGAGCGTCCAGGTGTGGCGGAACGGCCCCAGCTTCCCCGCGCCCAGCATCGGCGTAATGTTGTGGCCGGCGTTCGTCCTCTGATCGCAAACCGACACCGTGCCCCCGTACAAGATATTGGAATTGTCGGGATCCACGGCGACGTACCCGCTTTCCCCTCCCGCGCAAACCGGCGCCCAGTCCCGCATGTACGAAATCGATCCGTAAATTCCCCGGCTCGCCGCCTTCACCGCGCCGCTATCCTGCTGTGCCCCGTAAACCCAGTAGGGATCCTGATTGTCCGCGACAATGTGATAAATCTGCGCCGTGGACTGGTTGTACCAGGAACTCCAGGTGACGCCGCCGTTGACCGTGATGATGGCCCCCTGGTCGCTGACGATGAGGATGATCTCGGGGTGGAGCGGATTGATCCAGATGCGCTGGTAATCGTCGCCGCCGGGAGCGCCGCGGAAACCGGTCCAGGTCTTGCCGCCGTCGGTGGATTTCCAGGAAACGGTGCTGGCGACGTACACCGTGTCCGGGTTCTTGGGATCGACCGT
>JBGOTC010000219.1:0-5674 GCA_041476305.1 Terriglobia bacterium | reverse complement strand
CGTGATTAATGGATGCGTCTCCCGGTGCCCCAGGTATCCCGGAGGCGAACCGATGAGCTTCGCAATCTCGTGTGAATGCTGAAATTCCGCGCAGTCAACCTTAATCACCGCGCGCGGGTCCCCGAAAAGGATTTCGGCCGTGGCTTCCACGATGCGCGTCTTTCCCGAGCCCGTCGGCCCCAGGAAAAGGAAGTTCCCCACCGGGCGTCCAGGTGAGTTCATCCCCGCCAGGAAGACTTGGTACATGTCCACGACGGCGCGGACCGCCTCTTCCTGCCCGACAATCCGGGCGCGCAGGGAGGCGTCAAACTCCTGCGATTCCAGACTGCGAAGTGATGGGTCGAGAACTTGTGCGTGTGCGCTCATGGGTTTACCCTCCTACTGCAATCTCCGGTGACTTTCCTGGCCGCGAAAGCTGGCCTCGCGAAATTGGTTTAGTTTCACGCCTACGGTGGAATGGAGCAGGCGGAGCTGCAAGAGAATCTCCTGCCCCACTTGAGAGGTGCCCGAAAGATTCAGGACTGGCGGAAAAAGGTCCGCCAGATCCAGATTCAACAGGCGCAGGTTGGACAGCAACTTCTGGACCGGAGCGGATCGCGCATCGAACAGCTCCACTCGGCTGTTCACCTGCTCGCGAAGCTGCTGCCAATCCAAATCCAGGAAAGGATGCTGACGCGTCACCTGGCGAACCACCTCATCCGTGATGCGCGGCCGGTCGCCGAGCTTCGCAAGGTGCAGTTGCTTCACCTTGCCGCCCTTGCGGACGTTGTGCACCAGATAGTAGGCGTTGCCTTTTCGTCGCAAGAAAGCCATTTCCGGCGCTCCTCAATGAGCGTGAGGCGTAGTGTACGGACGTTCCACTACGGCGGACAACTGACCTGAAGTACAGGTCTTGCCATTTGCAACTTATCGGTTACTGCCTCGGCGGGCCGTTCGGAGGGACCGGCCACCTGAGCTGTAAGCCGGCGAGTTGTGGTTGCTGCAGTTACCCATTGCTTGTCCGCTCGCTTCCTCTACTGCGCTCCTGTAAACATTGGATGCGGGGACTGGTCAAAAAGAAACCTGGAAGGTTGCTGGAGACCGCATGAAAAGTAAGGAAGCACTTACAAAGGCCTGGGAGCCGGTTTACCGGCTGGTGAAACAAGTTCCTCGCGGACGCGTAATCACATACGGAGAGCTGGCGCGGCGCCTCCGGTTGCGTGGAGGGGCCCGCGCCGCGGGCTACGCCATGGCCGCGTGCCCTTCTGGACGGGGAATCCCGTGGCACCGCGTCGTCGGCGCCGGCGGCAGGCTTCTCTTGCGCGAACCCGTCGCAGGCCTGCAACGTAAGCTCCTGGAAACGGAGGGCGTCCGATTCCTGGAAACCCGCGTGGATATCGCCGCCCACTCCTGGAAGCGAATCCGCGGGCCGCGCGCCGGTTCGCGTACCGCACGCTAATTGTGTTATAGATTTAAGGCCCAAACGTGCGCGAATCCATCATTCAAGTTGAAAACCTCAAGAAGAACTATGGCGCGGTGGAAGCCCTCCGCGGCGTCAGCTTTAATGTGGAAGAAGGCGAAGTCTTCGGTTTTCTCGGGCCGAATGGCGCCGGCAAAACCACCACCGTCGAAATTCTGGAGGGGTTGCGCCAACCGGATTCCGGCCGGGTCTCCGTTTGCGGCATGGATCCCCAGCGCGCCGGCGATGCCTACAAGCAGATTATCGGTGGAGTTCTCCAGTCCACTTCCCTTCCCGAAAAAATCAAGGTCCATGAGGCCCTGGAACTTTTTTCCAGCTTTTATCACCGCCGCCGCTCCTTGCCGGACCTTTTGAAGCGCTTTGGACTGGAAGAAAAACGCAATGCGTTCTATTCCCAGCTCTCCGGCGGCCAAAAACAACGCCTCGCGCTGGCCATGGCGCTTCTGAACGAACCGCGAGTCCTGTTCTTCGATGAACCCACCGCAGGTCTCGACCCGCAGGTTCGCCGCGAGATTTACGAGATCATGCAGGAACTGCGCACCGAGAAAAAGACCATCCTGCTGACCACGCACTACATTGAGGAGGCGGAGCGCCTTTGCGACCGCGTCGCCATCGTTGACGCGGGCAAAGTCATTGCCACCGGGACTCCGCGCGAGTTGAAGCAGAAATCCGCGGGAACCACGCGCATGGAAGTCAAGCTGGCGAAACCGGAACAAGCAGATGTCCTCGGGAAGCTCGAGGGTGCCACCGACTGCCGCCCGTTTGACGGATATTTCGTCGTCCACTCAAGCGCGGTTCCAAAGACCATCGTCGCCCTCGTGAAGCATCTTGAGGCGACTGGAAATGAATTGGCTGGCCTTGAAATCGCGACACCATCCTTGGAGGATGTTTTCATCGAGCTCACCGGCCGGAGGCTAAGGGATTGAGAGTCGCTCTTGCTTTGACCGCAGCAAGGCTTCGCCTCGTGGTGCGTAACAGGACCTTTCTCTTTTTCACACTGGCCATGCCCATGGCTTACATGTTTTTCGGCTGGATGATCATCCAACGAAGTGGCAGAGAGGTGATTCCGTACCTTCTTGCCTCCGTGGCAGCTTTGACGGTCGCCGGAACCTTGTGGGGCATTAGTCTTCAACTCGTCATGTTTCGCGAACAGGGAATCCTGCGGCGTTTTCGAATGGCCCCCGTGGGCGCGGCCCCCATGCTTCTTTCCAGCATCTTTTCGAATTACGTAATGTTGTTACCGACGATCCTTATCCAATACGCGTTTGCCCGTTGGGTTTTCCATATGTCGGTCTTCGGGAATCTGTGGGGAGTCTTGTTCCTTGTGACGCTGGGCTCGATCACTTTCGCCTCCATGGGACTGATTATCGCCAGCGTGACGAATTCAATGCAGGAAACCCAGGTCATATGCCAGATTGTTTGGATGCTATTCATGTTTCTGTCCGGCGCAACGATTCCCCTTCCCTTTTTGCCGAAGTTCATTCAAGTCGGGGCACTGTTCCTGCCGGCCACATATCTTGTCACTGGCTTTCAGCGAGTCATGATCGGAAATCAATCCGTTTTCACTCTCGGACCGAATATCGTTTCGCTCGTCTCCAGTGCGGTTCTGGCCTTCCTTCTCTCCCAGCAGCTCTTCCGCTGGGATCCTGAGGAAAAGGTCACACGCCGTGCGAAATTATGGGCTGTCTCAATCTTGATTCCATTCCTCCTTGTGGGATTGTGGGAGGTCCATTCTGGAAAACTTCGTACAGATGCGGGCGTGGACTACCGCACGGTCATGCAGCGCCCTGTTCCCGTCGAAAACAAGCCGCAATAGTGGATAGTCTGACAGGTCGAAGACCCAGCCCGCGTTCCCCACTGGACGGTCAATCTGCCACACGCCAAATTGGTTTCACACGGAAGGATTGCGACTCGAATCAACTCCCGCTCGCGCGAATCTCGCTATGCTATAATCCGCGTCGGGTGAGTGGAGAAGCGGCATCGCGCATTTCTTACTCGCGACTCCTGCCTGGAAAACGTGCGGATCACATTCTTACGCCCTCGCTCAAGAATAAGCTGCACTGCGCACAGCCATCCCCCATGCTTTGGGCGTACTTCCCTTATCAAGCCCACAATCTGATTGGAAACTCTACTAGCGGAGCGAGCCGATGAGCATTCAGCCGACCGAATCAATCTGGCATAACGGAAAATTTGTCCGCTGGGAGGATGCCAAGGTCCACGTTCTCTCCCACGTCATCAGTTATGGCTCCGGCGTTTTCGAAGGCATCCGCTGCTACAAGACCAAGCAGGGTCCCGCCGTTTTCCGCTTGAAGGAACACATGCAGCGCCTTCTGAATTCGGCGCACATCTATCGCATGGATATTCCGTATTCACTCGACGACCTTTGCTCCATCGGGCTTGATGTCATCCGCACCAACAAGATGCAGGAATGTTATTTGAAGCCCATCATTTTGCGCGGCTATGGCGAGCCCGGCGTGAATCCCTTTCCGTGCACCACTGAAGTTTTCATGGCCTGCTGGGAATGGGGCAAGTATCTCGGCCCCGAAGCGCTCGAGCAGGGGGTGGACGTCTGTGTCAGTTCATGGCAGCGCATGGCTCCCAATACTTTGCCCGCCATGTCCAAAGCCGCGGGGAATTACCTGAATTCGCAGCTGATCCGCATGGAGGCCATGACCAACGGTTACGTCGAAGGCATCGCACTTGACACCAACGGACTCGTCAGCGAGGGCTCCGGCGAAAACATTTTCCTCGTTGTCGAAGGCACCGTGGTCACGCCGCCGCTCACCGCGAGCATTCTCCCCGGCATCACGCGCCGCTCCATCATGACGCTTTGCGAGGACATGGGCCTTCCCGTCGCCGAGCAGCCGGTTCCCCGCGAGATGCTTTATCTCGCCGAAGAAGTGTTTTTCGCCGGTACCGCCGTGGAGATCACTCCATTGCGCTCCATTGACCGCATCAAGGTCGGACGCGGATCACGCGGCCCCATCACCAAACAGTTGCAGGACGAATTCTTCGCCGTCGTCACGGGGGCCAAGCCCGACCGGCACAATTGGCTCACGCCCGTTGCCATCCCGGTAGTTGCTTCTCGCTGACACTCCGGCCAAGTTCAAATTTCAGAGGAGGGCGATTCATGTACGGTAAGCCGCAAAAACTGGTGGCCGAATTCATCGGCACGTTTACTTTGATCTTCATCGGTGCGGGCTCCATTTGCATGGACAAGTTTGTGGCCCCCAGTGGGGGCGTCGGATTGCTCGGCATCGCCATCGCCCATGGCCTTGCCATTGGCATCATGGTCACCGCCCTCGGACATATTTCCGGCGGGCACTTTAATCCTGCGGTCACTGTCGGCTTCTGGGTCACGCGCAAGCTCGGCACCATTGATACGATCCTTTATTGGCTCGCCCAGCTAGCGGGTGCGGCCGCCGCGGCCTACCTCCTGAAGGCCGTCGTCCCGGAGGAAGTCTGGCGTGCCGTCAGCCTGGGCACCCCCGCCCTCGCGCACGATCTTTCCCGCACCGCCGGCATGATCATTGAAGCCGTGATGACCTTCTTCCTCGTCTTTGTGGTTTTCGCCACTGCTGTGGACGAGCGCGGCGCATTCAACAAGGTCGGCGGCTTTGCGATTGGCCTCACCATCACCATGGACATCCTCATGGGCGGCCCCCTCACTGGCGCGGCAATGAATCCTGCGCGGTCGTTCGGTCCCGCGCTCGCGGCGCGAATCTGGGCGAACCACGGCGTCTATTGGATCGGCCCTCTTGCCGGCGGCGTTGTGGCGGCCTGGCTTTACGACGCACTCTTCTTAAAGAAGCCCTAGGGACGTCGGTCTGAGCCGGCTCGCAATTCCTCCAAGCCCTCGAAGGGGCGTCTTCTCCGTCCCCGCTTGACCATTGCCCCTGGGTACGGTTACTAGCCCGAAACCTCAATCTTGCCGCGGCTTGCCCTGCCCCTTATCAGGTGCTAGCGTCGTCTAGAAGCACTCTGCGGGGAGTTTCGAGCTATGGCACTGAGCATTGACGATCTGCTGCGCCGCGCCGTCGAGAACAAGTCCTCCGACTTGCATCTGAAAGTCGGCAACCATCCATATCTCCGCATGGATGGCGTGCTCTATCCGCAGACCGACGTCCCGCGCATCACTCCCGAAGAAATGCTCTCCATGGCCTTCAGCATGATGACCAACCGCCAGAAGCAGAAATTCAAGGAGACCGCGGAGCT
>JBGOTC010000218.1:0-5678 GCA_041476305.1 Terriglobia bacterium | reverse complement strand
AGGCTCGATGTACGCCGTCATTCGCAGTGGAGGAAAGCAATACCGGGTGACCCCGGGCGATACCATCCAGGTGGAGACGCTGGCCGGGAAGACCGGCGGCAAAATCACCTTTGATGAAGTGCTGGCCGTGCGCACGGACGAGAAGAAGCTCCTCTCCGGGAAAGCGGCGTCTGGAGCCAAGGTTACAGGCAAGATTGTGAAGCAAATGCGCGGGCCGAAGCTCATCGTGCTGAAGTTCAAGACCGGCGGGCAATACAAGATCCGGCGCGGGCATCGACAGGACTACACCGCCGTGCAAATCGGCGACATCACGCTTTAGGAAGCCGGAAGGAACCAAACCATGGCACACAAGAAAGGCGGCGGCTCCAGCGTAAACGGCCGCGATTCACAGGGGCAGCGGCTGGGCGTGAAGCGCTTCGGCGGGCAGTGGGTGCACACCGGCACGATCCTGGCTCGGCAACGCGGGACTCGCCACAAGGCCGGGCACAATGTGGGCCGCGGCAAGGACGATACCTTGTTCGCGCTGGTGAACGGGTTCGTGTTGTTTGAGGACAAGGGCCGCACGGGACGATTTATCAGCGTGGTTCCAGCGGAATCGGCCGCAGCAGCCGTGAATTGAAAGTTTTGTGAATCACTTGAAACGGAGCAAATCCTCCGGCGGTCCCGTGATTTCGGGGCCGCTTTTGTTTTTCCGGGCCTGACGCCCGCAAATTCCCATGTTCGTTGACGAAGCCAAAATCCATGTGAAAGCCGGCGACGGCGGGAACGGCTGTGTAGCGTTCCGCCGCGAGAAGTATGTGCCGCGCGGCGGACCCTCGGGCGGCGATGGCGGCCACGGCGGAAGCATCTGGCTGGTGTGTTCCTTGCATGAGAACACATTGTTGCGCTACCGCTTCAACCGGTTATTTCGCGCGGACCGCGGACGCCACGGCGAGGGCTCCAACTGCACCGGCGCCTCGGGCGACGACATGGAGCTGGCCGTCCCGGTGGGCACCGTGGTGACCGACGAAGTGACCGGAGAGCGGCTGGCCGATTTCACCGCGCCGGGCGAACGCGTGCTGGTGGCGCGCGGCGGAAGGGGCGGGCGCGGGAACCAGCACTTCGCGAAGCCGTGGCATCAGGCGCCGCGGGAATCGGAACCGGCGGAGCCGGGGCAGGAACGCGATCTGCGGATGGTGCTGAAACTTCTGGCGGACGTCGGCCTGGTTGGGTTTCCAAACGTGGGCAAGTCCACGCTGATCTCCCGCATCTCCGCGGCGCGGCCGAAGATTGCGGACTACCCGTTCACGACGCTCGAGCCGTCGCTGGGGGTGGTTTCCGCGGAAGGCCCGAAGGCGAGCGCGCGGGACAAAGGCGAGATGCGCACGTTCGTTGTGGCCGATCTGCCGGGATTGATCGAGGGCGCGCATCAGGGCGCGGGGCTCGGCACGCGATTCCTGAAACACATCGAGCGCACGCGGTTGATCGCGCACCTGATTGATACGAGCGATGCTTCCGACCGCGACCCCCTTCACGATTTCAAGGTCATCACCGGAGAGCTGGCGGCGTTCAGCCCCTTGCTGGCGCAGAAGCCGATGATCGTGGTGGCGAGCAAGCTGGACATGACCACCGACCGCGTGAAAGTGGACGCGCTCAAGAAATTCTGCGGGGAGCGAGGACTGGAATTTCACGCGATTTCCTCGGCGACAGGCGAAGGCATCCCGGAATTGATTTACGCGATGGCCGATGCGCTGGATAAATTGCCGAAAAACTTTCTACTGGATGACGCGGACGAGCCGGGGCGCGCGTTGGATTCCTTCGGCGCGGCGGATGAAGAAGACCACGCCCCCGCGACGCACGACGAAGAGGAGAGCTGAGCGATCGGATGACGCACTCACGTCCCAAGCCGGCGCAGGCAATCGCATTGTTCGGGGGATCATTCGATCCCATCCACTCCGGGCATATGGCCGTGGCGCGCGCGGCGGTAAAACGATTCTCGCTCGACCGCGTTTACTTCGTTCCGTCGGGGATGCCTCCGCACAAGCAGCGGCGGAGGCTGGCGGCGTTCGCACACCGGTTCGCGATGGTGGCGCTGGCGTGCGCCGATCACGAGGAATTTGTACCGTCGCTTGCGGAAGCCGGCGATGACGAAAGCGGGCACAAGATCTCCTACTCCGTGGATACGGTGCGGCATTTCCGGCACACGCTTCACGCGCGCGACCATCTTTATTTTATTCTTGGCGCGGACCAGTTTTTGGGGATTGCGACGTGGAAGGATTACGAGACCTTGCTCGGATTGAGTGATTTTATTGTGGCGAACCGTCCGGGTTTTCGGATCGAAGCGCTGCGGCTGGTGATTCCGCCGGAGGTGCTGGGCCGGCACAAAGCGCATCCCGCGCCGGCGGACCCGGAAGCCATCGCGCTGCGGCGGACGACGGTCTATCCGCTGACGACGGTTTCGAGCAATGTTTCGGCCACGGAAGTCCGGCGACGCATGCGGCACGGCGAGCCCATCAGCGGGCTTGTGCCGGCGCGCGTCGAGGAATACATTGAAAAGCAGGCCCTCTACCGGTGACGACGGAAACACTTCGCCCCGAACAGCGCTGCGCCATCGAGGCCGCGCACAACAAGAAAGCCGCCGGCGTCACACTGCTGGACCTCACCGGGCTTGGCGCATTCACCAACTGGTTTCTCTTGTGCACGGGATTCAGCACGCGGCAGGTGGCGGCCATCAGCGAAGAGATCGAGGAGCAGCTCTCCGGCCACGGCTTGCGGCTGCAGCACCGCGAAGGCGGCAGTGAATCGGAATGGGTGCTCTTGGATTACGGCAGTTTCCTGGTGCACGTTTTCACGGAGCGCGCGCGGATGTTTTATGACCTGGAGCGGCTGTGGCGCCCCGCGCGGCGCGTTGCGATACCCGATCCGGACGCGGCGGGCCCAAGTGGCGCGGCCCGCAGAACGGCACAATCTTCGGAAGGAACCGCAGAGGCATGACCCCCGCGCCGAACGCTCCCGCTTTTCCCATGACCTGGATCGCGCACGATGCCGCGTCGCAGCGCGTGCTGGAGCTGGCGCACAAGGTGGCGCCGACGGGGACGACGCTGCTTATCACCGGGGAAAGTGGCACGGGCAAGGACCATCTGGCGCGGCTGATCCACGAACTGGGGCCGCGGCACGACGCGCCGTTTCTGAAAATTGATTGCGCGAGCCTGCCGCACGAACTGGTGGAATCGGAACTCTTCGGCCACGAGCGCGGCGCATTCACCGGCGCGGTGGAACGCAAGCTGGGCCGCTTTGAGATGGCCTATGGCGGCACGATTGTGCTGGATGAAGTTGCGGCGCTGGTGCCGGGGATCCAATCGAAGCTGATGCGGGTGCTGGAAGAGCGGACCTTTGAGCGGCTGGGCGGGACGGAAACGCTGCAGCTCGATGCGCGGCTCATCGCGCTGACGAATGCGGTGCTGCCGCAGCTCATCGCCGCGGGGCGGTTCCGCGAAGATTTATTTTTCCGGCTGAACGTGGTGAGCATTCACCTTCCGGCGCTGCGCGAGCGCAAGGCCGATATTGTGGCGCTGGCGGAAAATTTGCTCGGGCGGCTGGCTCCGCTGCACGCGCGCACGGGCGCGCAGCTTTCCGCAGAATTCAAGCAGGCGCTGATGGTCTATCCGTGGCCGGGAAATATCCGTGAAATGAAAAATGTAATTGAGCGCGCCCTGATTTTCGGGAAGAGCAAGGGAGAGATGCTGGGGCTGGACGATCTGCCGGAGAATGTGCGCGCGTTCCTCGCCGGGCCGTCGAGAGCGACATCGCAACTGCGGTCGCTGGAAGAGATTGAGAAGGAAGCCATTATCGCCACGCTGGAAGCCACGCATTACAAAATCACCAAAGCCGCGGAGATCCTGGGCATCAGCCGGAAAACCCTGCTCGACAAACGCAAACGTTACGGCCTGGAATGAAAATCCGCATTGTTGCACTGGGAAAAACGCGCCGCGCGGAATGCCGCGCGATGATGGAGGATTACCTCGCGCGGATAAAGCGCCATGCCGAAGTGGAATTGAATGAAGTGCGCGAAGAATCCGCGGAACTGAAGCGCATGGAATTCGCGCCCGGCGCGGCCGTCGTGTTGCTGGACGCGGCGGGGAAACAGTACACCTCCGCTGAATTCGCGCGCTGGCTCGGCGCGCAACGGGATCGCAATGTGCGTGAGATTGTTTTTTTGTGCGGCGGGGCGGAGGGATTTCCCGAGGGACTGAGAAAGAAGGCCACGGCCAAGTTGGCGCTGGCGTCGCTCACAATGCCGCATGAACTTGCTCGAGTGGTGCTTGCCGAGCAGATTTACCGCGCCTTCGCCATTCTGGCCGGGCACCCGTATCCGAAATAGGGATCGGTCTAGCGCCCTGAGCCTTAGGATGCAGATTTGTGAACAAAGTACTTGACAGTACCCCCCCCCCTTGGATTTATCTTACCGCCAATAAGTGGAGTTATTATGAGGCCACCACTTGATACAATAACAAATGTTGTGATAGTCATTTTTTGTGTAGTTGTCGCTGGTCTTTACGTCCGGGGGCAATTCGGCCCACATCCTGCACCCGCGCTGCCGCAAGTCAAGGTCGGAGATCAGCTTCCCAAGTTGCCTGGATACGATTGGGCTTCTCATCAGCGAACCTTGGTTTTGGCCGTCCGCTACGGATGCCACTATTGTGAGGACAGCGCACCTTTCTACAAACGGCTCGCGCAGCTTGAAGCAAGTGGTCAATTGAACAATGTTCACGTCCTAGCCGTTTTCCCAGACGAGCAGATCGTGGCGCAGAAAACGCTCGAGGAAGAAGGATTGAAGCTGGATTTCCGCTCTTCCGTGAGTTTTGATGCACTGAAAATACACGGCACGCCGACACTTGTTTTGGCGGATTCAAGCGGCAGGGCAGCTAATGTCTGGATTGGTGAACTCCGGGGCCCCAAGCAAGATGCACTACTCGAAGTTTTGGGAGCTTCGATACGCCCCTAACGGAGGATTCTTTCTTGGGTTTGTTATTTTACTGGGCCTGAGGTGTAGAAAATCTGAGAAATTGGAGGAAAAATGAACACAAAGTTGATTCTTCGATGTCTTTTCGTTTTAGCCGTTTTGATCCTTTTCGTTCGTCCACCCGTGACACACGCAACGCAATCAGCAAGTTCATTCTCTAATGTTTCGAGTCTATCTTGCTGCGCCGCGAATAGCCAGTGTTGTTGCGAAGGTGGTGGAGGTTGTTCTGGCTGCTGCCCATCAGACCTTGGGATTGTTGGCTGGCAGCCTGGTAGCCCTGGAGACTGCTATGATCAGTGCTTGGCGCAGTACGGCAGCGGTGACCAGGGTAAGTGTAGAGCTTGTTGTGAAGAGCTATATTGCATTCCCTAGGGCTAATTTAATGGTATATCGACGCTAGCTGGGCTATGTTGACTTGATGCTGACTGATGACGAGCACTCCCGTATCACATTTTGCATCTAACCCTCACTAGCCTAGATCTTTGCCTCCGCGGTACGGTATCGAGGCGTGAATTGGGATTGGAACCATGGGTAGATTTGTCGCGGCTTTGTTCGTACTAGTGAGTGTATGCGCCCTTCTGCTGCACGCGCAGAATGCCCCCTTCGATGAAATCCGATGGACAAGCCGTGCCTACGCCCCGAAACCATCCGGATCAATCCAAGTGCAATCGAATCT
>JBGOTC010000217.1:0-5697 GCA_041476305.1 Terriglobia bacterium | reverse complement strand
TGGACGGTCACGGAGCTGACCGGGCGCATCCGCGAGTTGCTCTCAGCGGCGTTCGGAAATATCTGGGTGGAAGGCGAAATTTCTAATTTCCGCCCGGCGGCCTCCGGACACCTCTATTTCACACTCAAGGATGAATCCGCGCAGGTGAAGTGCGTCTGCTTCCGCAGCACGGCGCAGCGGCTGAAATTCCGGCCGGA
The DNA here is from genome assembly GCA_041476305.1 of Terriglobia bacterium. Lineage (GTDB taxonomy): Bacteria > Acidobacteriota > Terriglobia > Acidiferrales > UBA7541 > DASTCZ01. The sequence goes on along the minus strand of JBGOTC010000217.1, from coordinate 5,500 downwards.
GGACGGGCTGAAGGCGCGCGTGCGCGGATCGATCAGCGTTTACGAGCAGCGCGGCGAATACCAGATTTACGTGGAGCACCTTGAGCCGGTCGGCGTCGGCGAATTGCAACTGGCCTTCGAGCAACTGAAAAAGAAGCTCGGCGAAGAAGGGTTGTTCGACGCCTCGCGCAAAAAGCCGCTGCCGATGCTGCCAATGCGCATCGGCGTGATTACCTCTCCCACCGGCGCGGCGGTGCGGGACATCCTGCGCATTCTGCGGCGAAGGTTTCCGAATGTGCGCGTGTTGCTCTATCCCGTGCGCGTGCAGGGCGAAGGCGCAGCGGAGGAAATCGCGGGCGCGCTTCGGTTTTTCACGGAGCGAAAAGCAGCGGACGTGCTGATCCTGGCGCGCGGCGGGGGCTCAATTGAAGACCTGTGGGCCTTCAATGAAGAGAAGGTTGCGCGCGCGATTGCCGCCTCGGAAATCCCGGTCGTTTCCGGTGTGGGGCATGAGACCGATTTCACCATCGCCGATTTCGTGGCCGACGTGCGGGCGTCAACTCCCTCGGCGGCGGCGGAAATTGTGGTGCAAACGCGCGAGGCGTTTGACCAGCACATCTCTCACCTCGTTGGAACGATGGGCAGGCAAGTGCAGTACATGGTCCTGGAGCGCCGAAACCACTTACAAGAACTGCTGTCGCAGCGTGCCTTTCTCCGGCCCGAGGAAATTGTCCGCGAATACCGTCAGCTCACGGACGAATACTCAATCCGGCTGGGCGACGCTCTCCACGGAAAAGTAGAACGATTGCGCATGCGCTTTACGGACGCGCGAGCGCGCATCGCGTCGTTTGATTTGCGCAGCCGCATCGCCGCTCTGCGATTGCGCGCAGATCACCGCGCGAGCGAATTGAAGGCGCGCATCGAAAGATTGCTGGTCGCGAAGCGGCAGCGGTTTGAGCGGTTGGTGCTGCAGCTCGAAGAGCGCAGCCCTCTACGCGTGCTGGACCGGGGCTACGCGATTGTGTATGACGCCGCGGGCCGCGTGGTTCGCGCCGCCGGGCAGGTCGCTGCAGGCGATGAAGTTTCCGTGCGTCTTGCGCGCGGGCGACTTATCGCGGAAATCAAGCGCAAAGCTGAATAGATAATCCCAAAACTCATCTCTTGAGGCCTTTCTTTTCAAAGACTTCCGGACCACAGATAGGGGCACCCCCCATCTTTTCGTAAGAGTATGATCCGTAAGAGTTTGCGAGCGCATGAATGCGTAAGAGTATGAGCCATAAGCATCTGCCCTCGCGCGGTTTCGCGGTCGTCCAGTGAAAGTTTTTGCAGGGCATCGGCTGTGGAGCTGTCCATTTTCACATCAATGTCGTATCGCTCGGTATTGAGCCAGGCTGGGGCTCCCGTGAGCTGGTCAATTTGAATTTCAAAGACCTGTTGAATGAGAGATTGCATCGTTTGGCCGGTCGCCGTGAACCCGTCGGCGGAGTAACTAAACCCTGAACTGACTCCATTATTGCCGGGCTTGTTTGGTCTAATCGACGCGACCTCATACTGGAAAGTCGGAGCCGTGGCGACAGCATTTTGGTTTTGCGCGCGCGAGGGCGCCGAGGTAAGGGTGGTTGCCAGCCCGAATATCAAGAGCAGGACGAGTGTGTATTTCATCAGGCCTCCTTCCCCGGAAGGCGCGTCACCTAAGTTGTATCTTGCCAAATTGAATCAGCCAGGACCACGGAAGTTTCCACCTGACGGTCCGGGATTTTCCAATAGCGCTTGAGGAGCCGTACTTTCTGCTGCGGAGTAACGACGCGGAATCCGTGCCTCTCATAGAAGCGGATGGCCCAGGTCGCATCGGTCCAGGTGCCGATCAACACGGGACCATGGGCCTGCTTCAGGAGATGAGTGAGAAGAGAACCGCCGATGCCGCTCTTCTGGTTCTCCGTGCGGACGTAGGCGTGGCGAATGAGAGTTACGTCCTGGATGGGTTGAATGCCCATCACGCCCTTCAGCACGCCGTTCTCCTCGTATCCCGAGAACGAAACGCCATCCGCGATTTCAGCACGCAGTTTTTCCCTAGACATATAGGGCTCAGTCCAGCGATCCGCGGGGATGACGCCTTTGTAGGCCTGCGCGCCGTCGTTGATGATGGACCAAATCAGTTCAAAGTCTTTTTCGTTACAACTGCGGATCATACCTGGCCTCCGACAATCGGTTGGTGCGCGCCGGAGGGTGTAGGGGCGAGTATTATTGGGAGCGCAAGCATTGCAAGCAAAACCACTGTGGTTCTCATCTGGGCCTCTTTCGGCATCCATCTTTGAAGAAGTATCGGCTTTTCAAATCGTCAAACAGGGCGTCACGAAGTTGCAGGTTCCTCAGCTACCGCTCTTCTTGTCCTTGCCCTCTCAATCATCCGCTTCACTTCCGAATTGTGGTGAATCGGGAGGACCTCAATATTCGGATGTTCGTTAGGGAATACTCTAAAAAGTTCGTCTGCGAATGCTTGTCCGATTGTCTGAACTCCCGTAAAGTCGAATACCACGACCTTAAAAAGCTCGACTCTAGAAAGAAGTCTCTTAGCTTGGGACCGTGAAACGAGCTTATCATTACCATATTGGGCTAAGGCTACTGGCACGACCGTTCTGTCAAACGCGAACTCTCCCTCCGAACTATATTGATCAAAGATCTTCCTTTCCGTTCTAGCGGTGTGGTTGCTGAGTTTCAGGAGAATGGTCGTTCCATCCCTTACGGCCTCTCCATCCATGATCCAGTCTTCCCGCTGTCCGAAGTTGTGCCCCCAGTAAGTCCGTCCAGAAATAACAGCGAAGGCATCGAACATTCTAGAAGTAAAGAATATCCCCTCCCCAGTGTGGCGTTTCGGATCAGTAGTGAGTTTTCCTTTAGCAAGCTCCAGGACTGCGTGCCGTTCATCCAACAGATTCAGCGCGTCCTGAATTTTCTTGAAAATCCCGATTCCATTATCTGTTATATACATCTCGGTATTGACGGCTGTCTTGGAGATTTTGACAATGATTTCCGTGCCTCCAGAATGGTCTTTCGCATTATTGAGCATTTCTGTAAAACCATAACGCCATATGTCCAAAACATTTTCAGGAAGCTGCCCGATTACGGGGCTGACATCGTTCTTCCACACCAAGTCTTCTGCCAATTCCGGAGAAATTACATATGCCTTCTGCGACTCCAACAATGGGGCAAGACTATAGACACGGCTACGTGTGTTTCCCAACTCCGATATTGCATGCTCAGCGAAGAGTCTCTGCAGATGTTTGTTCACCGCTTGCCGCGTAATCTTGAAATGCCCGGAAGTCACATTGCTGACATCGCGTGGATGCTTCTCAATATTCTCTAGAATGAACCTTCTAATGTCTTCCCCGCGTGGTCTAACCCTACTCACTTTAGGAATTGCCTCCACAAACATTGTCAATCTTTCCATCGGTATTGTCAACCTTACCATTTCTCATTGTCAATATGAATAAACGTATTGTCAACCATTGATCCTGGAGATTGAAGGGAAGAGAACCTAAATGAAACGAACTTCCACTGATTCTTTGTATCCAAATTGAGGGCATTCGACTCGCAGGCACGGCCCTCACGGGGGATGTAATTCCGAGATAACTCGTGGAGGTCTGGTTTTATTCCTCGTCCGCACCGCCGCTGACTTTGAGGACGGCGAGGAAGGCTTCCTGGGGGATATCCACGCGGCCGACGCGCTTCATGCGCCGTTTTCCTTCCTTCTGCTTCTCCAACAATTTTCGTTTGCGGGAGATGTCACCGCCATAGCATTTGGCGAGGACGTTCTTGCGCATGGCGGCGACGGTTTCGCGGGCGATGACCCTGCTGCCAATGGCGGCCTGGATGGGCACCTCAAACATCTGGCGGGGAATCAGTTTCCGGAGGCGCGTGACCAGTTCTTTCCCACGTTCGTAGGACGTGTCGCGGTGACAGACGAGAGTGAGCGCATCCACCGGCTCGCCTCCCACCAGAACATCGAGCTTGACGAGGTCGGCTTCCTGATAGCCCGCGAGCTGGTAATCGAGCGAAGCGTAACCGCGGGAGACGCTTTTCAGGCGGTCGTAAAAATCGAGAACGATTTCATTGAGCGGCAGGTCATAGGTGACCATGACGCGCGTGGGCGAAAGGAACTCAAAGTTCTTCTGCACGCCACGCTTGTCGGTGCAGAGCTGCAGGATGGCGCCGACGGAATCCTCGGAAGTGATGATCATGGCGCGGATGACCGGCTCTTCAATCTTGTCAATGATATTGGGCGAAGGAAATTTCGTGGGGTTATCCACTTCCAAAGTTTCGCCGGAGTTGGTTGTGGTGATGCGGTAGCGCACCGAGGGCGCGGTGGTGATCAGGTTGAGGCCGAACTCGCGCTCGAGGCGCTCCTGCACAATTTCCATGTGCAGGAGGCCAAGAAATCCGCATCGGAACCCGAAGCCGAGGGCGGCGGAGTTTTCCGGCTCGTAAAAAAACGCAGCGTCATTCAATTGCAACTTACCGAGGGCGTCGCGGAGCAGTTCATAGTCACTGGCGAGGACTGGGAAAAGCCCGGCGAAGACCATGGGCTTGATGGCTTCAAAGCCGGGAAGCGGCGCGGCGGGGCGGCCGGCTTCGATGATGGTGTCGCCCACGCGGGCGTCGGCGACCTGCTTGATGTTGGCGACGACGAAGCCGACGTCGCCGGCGGATAGCTCGTCGAGGACGATGGGCTTGGGCGTGAGGACGCCCAGCGATTCGACCTCATGGACTTCATTGTTGAAGCAAAGTTTGACCTTCATGCCGCGGGTCATGCGGCCTTCCATGACGCGGACGAGGACGACCGCGCCGCGGTAGGAATCAAACCAGGAGTCAAAAATGAGCGCGCGGAGCGGGGCCTCGGCGGAGCCCTTGGGAGCCGGGACGCGGGCGACAATTGTCTCAAGCAATTCATCCACGCCGGTGCCGCTTTTTGCGCTGATGAGCAGGGCGTCGGCGGCGGGAATGGCGAGGACGTTTTCGATTTGTTCTTTCACAACGTCGGGCTGCGCCGCGGGCAGGTCAATTTTGTTAATCACCGGGATGATGGTGAGGTTGTGCTGCGCGGCGAGAAAAGTGTTGGCCACGGTTTGCGCTTCGACTCCCTGGCTCGCGTCCACGACGAGGAGCGCGCCTTCGCAGGCGGAAAGGGCGCGCGAGACTTCGTAAGAAAAATCCACGTGGCCGGGGGTATCAATCAGGTTCAGGCGATAGGTGTTGCCGTCTTTCGCGACGTAATGCAGGCGGATGCTCTTGGCCTTGATGGTGATGCCGCGCTCGCGCTCAAGGTCCATGGAGTCGAGGACCTGCTCCGTCATTTCGCGCTGGGAGAGGGCGCCGGTGCGCTCGAGGAGGCGGTCGGCCAGGGTGGATTTGCCGTGGTCGATGTGCGCGATGATGCAGAAGTTACGAATGAATCTGGGATCCATGAGCTCGCTTTTTCAAGTGATGCACCGCGGGGATATTTCCGGGCGCTCAGAGAAGGTTC
>JBGOTC010000216.1:0-5728 GCA_041476305.1 Terriglobia bacterium | reverse complement strand
GATATCTCCTTTGACGATGCAAACACGCTTCCGTCAGGCGACGCTGACAAGTTACTCAAAATGATAAGGTTATTCACATGCCGTTCGAGGAGAGCCAAAGAGTTGATTTCGCTTTCGGGACAGTGTGTCGCCAAAATAGACAGTGCTTGAACTCGAATGGCGCGCATTCCGGGGCGTGAGAAAGAACAAAGGCCTGATCATGCAGTTTCGGAAAACCAACGGGCGGCTCAATTCTTGACACGTGTGGAGCCACCGGATACGCTCACCGACTGATGCGCGCTTCCATTCGGAGAATTCTTGTCTGGACCATTGCTTTACTGATCGTGGGGGCGCTCATCTACCGCTCCCGGCGCGCCATTCACCTGGGAGATTTCAATCTTTCCAAGCTGGGTCACGCGATCCGCGAGGCTAATATTCCGTTGTTGCTCCTGTGTGTGGGAATTATTTTTGTGTGTTACGCCGTGCGTGCCCTTCGGTGGCAGCGTTTTTGCAGATACCTCGGCCCCACGACATTTGAGAATACCTACAGCGGCACGGTGATGGGTTTTGCCGCCATTTTCGTGCTTGGCCGCGCAGGCGAGCCGGTGCGGCCATTGTTGCTGGCTCGAAAGGAACGCCTTCCCGCAGCCGGGCTGTTTGGGATCTACGTTATTGAGCGCCTTTTCGATTTTGCCGCCGCGCTGGTACTCGCGATCCTCAGCCTCCTGGTGTTCCCGGAGCGGCTTGTGAATGCCGGAGCCAATTCCGATTGGATCGATTCCGCGCGCACCGGCGGATGGATCCTGGTCTCCGGGCTCTTCGTCCTGACGGTCCTTCCGCTTTACTATCGCCTGCACGGCGCTTCAATCATCGACAAGAGGATTGTGGGGTGGAGGACTGCGGGAGGTTGGCGGCAACGAATTGCAGGAGCGGTTGGCGGGTTCAGCGAAGGGCTGCAGGCTATCCGCAGCATCCCGGACCTGGGAATCGCAATCTCTTATACCGCCGTGCACTGGATACTCGTGGCGTTGATCTATTTTTGGGCCGGGCGCGCCTTCAGCGACGCGTTCACGCAGTCCGATCTGAATTTTCCGGGGGCCATGCTCTTGCTCTCGGCGACTTTGCTGGGCTCCATCCTGCAATTGCCCGGTGTGGGCGGGGGCGCGCAAATTGCCAGCATCATTGCGCTGACAACGATCTTTGGAGTAGAACAGGAGCCGGCGACGGCTATAGCCATTGTCATCTGGCTGATTACGTTCGCCTCTTGCACGCTGGTCGGCATCCCGTTGCTGATACACGAGGGTCTTTCCATGGGCGAGTTGCGCCAGCTTGCGCGTGCCGAAGCGAAGGCCGAAGAAACCGGGACTCATCTGCCATCCGCGGACATTCCGGGACGCAATGGCCGGGCTGCCGGAAAGAAAAAGGACGTTCCCCGTTGAAGTGCCCATTCTGCTCGCATCTTGATGACAAGGTCATTGACTCGCGCGAGGCGCGCACGGGGGATTTGATCCGCCGCAGGCGGGAGTGCCTCAAGTGCAGCCGGCGGTTCACCACCTATGAACGCATCGATGAAATCCCCTACATGGTCATCAAGAAAGATGGACGCCGCGAGCGCTTTGACCGCCAGAAAATTCTGCAGGGACTGCTGAAGGCCTGCGAGAAACGTCCCGTGCCCACCGGCAAGCTGGAATCCATGGTGGACGAAATCGAGCGCGCGGTGCAGGAAGTGAAGGAGCGGGAGCTGACCACCACCGAATTGGGCGAACTCTTGATGTCGCGCCTGAAGAAAATCGACAAGGTCGCCTACGTCCGCTTTGCTTCCGTCTATCTCGATTTCAAGGACGTGAAGGAATTCATGACCGAATTGAAGGGGCTCCTGAAGGACCGAGCGAAGAAATAATTCCCAAGTTCACAACCACCCGCTTCGACTTCATCCGCCATCTCATCCCGTCCACACGCCGGCGACGAACGACTTCTTTGTCTGGAACCCCAAGCCCTCATAGAGCTGCACCGCGCCGGCGTTTGATGAAGTCACCGTCAGCGAAAGCTCGCTTGCCTTGATGTCACGGAGAGCGCGCATGGATGCCAGCATCAATTGCCGCCCCAGCCCGTGTCCCTGATGACCCGGCAGCACGCAGAGTTGCGTGGTATGTCCAATCCCCGACGCCACCATGGAGGTCAGTACGACTCCAATCAATTGGTCGCTGGCCAACTCCCGGAGCGCAAATGATGCCCGGGCCTCGAATTGGCCGCAGCCCGGCAGGACGACGATGTTCTGAAGAAACCTGGATGCACCGGCCCGGCTGCGGTACTGGTCGTTGATTTCGCCGTCAATATGATTGGCATAAGTGAGATGGATCAGATCCGCGCACGCCGACATGTGGCGTTCCTGCCACCGCTCCAGCCGCAATCCTGTCCGCAATTCTTCCGCAGCGATTTCCCCCGGTTTTTGCAGCATAAATTGGCGGGGGAACAACCGGAACCCGAATCCAGAGAGGATACGGTCGAGCGATCCTCCGAACGGCATGAGCTGCGCTTCGATTCTGACCACTTGTGGAGTGCCGCGTAGCGTTTGGACAATATCGCCCAGGAGCTCTTCGCCGACCGGGCGATCCGCATGGCCGGGGGAAACAAACAGACCGCCCAACATACCCTTGTGCTCTTCAATCACGTAAAAGCCGTAGCCGATGGGGCGCTCGCCTTCCATCGCCGCGGTTCCCGCGAGCGAACGTGTATCAATGAATTTCTTTATGAGGTCGAGGGAAAAGCGGTAGTCCCAGTGCAATTCCGAGCGCCATAGCCCGGCCTCTTCATCCAGCAGGGGAGCCAATTGGTGGGCATTCAGTTGGTGGAGATCTACGAGCCGCATCGCCTGTTCCCGCGAGGGCACTCATTGCGACCCGCTCGCCGGGAGCAATCATCATACAACTGTCCGGGGCGTGCGTCGTGGGGCAGGGGGGAACATTGCAAGGCCGCATACCGGGGCGTCAAAGTTTTCTTCTATCCCTCCCCATCCGTCCGGTTGTAAATTACATGCTGCAAGAACGATCGAGAGGAATCCTCTGATGCGTACAACATTCTTGATCCCCTTAGTCACAATTCTGGTCTGCACAATTGTTATCGCCCAGCCCTACCCAGTCTCCCTTGCCGCACAGGGGCCGGCTGCGAACAAGGGGCTGCCGAGCCTCGTTGGGCGCGTTAGGGACACGGGATTCATTCAACTCACGGCCGAAAGCTTCAACGCCCTCTCTTTGAAACAAAAGCTCAATGCTTATTGGCTCTACATGGCGGCCGTGGCGATCAATCCGATTGCCTATGACCAAAACTCCGTTTATGGTCTGCGCGAGAAGCACTTGCTGGAAGCCATCCTCACACACTCCAAGGGCATGAACGCCGAAGCCCTTGCCAAAATCACCGATTACACTAAGCTTTTCTGGGGGAATCAGGGAAATCACAATACATTTACTTCACGAAAATTCGTGCCCGCCTTCACGCCGACTGAACTTCGCGCCGCCGCGGAGCAAGCCTTGAAGAACGGTGCCGCGCTGGGAACGCCCTCCAGGCTCGCGCGGGAATTGGCGGACCTTCAAAAGCCCATCTTCGATCCGGATTTCCAGCCCATGCTCACTTTGAAGAACACGAAGAATGGCGAAGACCCGCTCATGGCCAGTGGAAACAATCTCTACTCCGGTGTAACGCTGCAGGATCTGGTTGGCTCCACCGAGCACTACGCGCTCAATTCACGCCTGGTGAAGAAAAACGGGAAATTGGTTGAAGAGGTCTACCGCGCCGGGACTCCCGACGGCAAGATTCCACCAGGTCTTTACGCCCGTGAACTGAATCTAGCCATTGCGAATCTTCAGCACGCGATTCCATACGCTCCCGCCCAGCAGCAGAAAGTAATCCGCGACCTCATCCGCTACTACCAGACCGGCGAACGTGCGGACTGGATTCAGGTGGGCAGCGACTGGGTGATTGACAAGTCGAACCCGGATTTCTCAAACGGGTTCGTGGAAGTCTACAAGGATGCGCGCGGGCAAAAGGGCGCGATGCAGGGGTTTGTCACTTTGGTGGACGAAAAACTGAACCACATGATGAAGGCCTTCGCCACGAACGCGGCATACTTTGAACAACGCGCTCCGTGGGAAGCCGCATACAAGAACCCGAATCCGAACCCGCCCGTCGTCAACGCCGTGGAAGCCCTGGTGGAGACCGGCGATTTCGGCGTCACCACCATCGGAGACAATCTTCCGAACGAAGCCGAAATCCACGAGAAATATGGTTCCAAGAGTTTCGTGTTCACGGGTTCCATCCGCGCCCTCAATGATGCGCCGGGCAATAGAGTTTTTGAAGAATTCGCCAGCTCAAAAGAGGAAGCGGAGCGCGCGGGTCAGTTCGGAGCCCTCACACCCAACCTGTTCACCGCCATGCATGAGGTCATCGGCCACGGCTCCGGCAAGCTCAGTCCCAAGATTACGAAGGAGCCTGCCTCTTATTTGAAGGAGTATTTCTCCACGCTTGAGGAGACGCGCGCCGACCTCATGGCGCTATGGAATTTCTGGGATCCCAAATTGATCGAGATGGGTGTGATGCCCAGCTTCGAGGTGGCCAAGGCGGCATACGATGGGGAAGCGCGGGCCGCACTGGTTCAACTGCGCGAAGTTCCCAGCGGTGACACGATTGAGGAGGACCATCGCCGCGGGACTCAGCTCATCGTCAACTTCGTCCGGGACAAGACAGGGGCTATCCAGCCACTGGAGCGCGACGGCAAAATCTACTTGGTCGTCACCGATTATCAAAAAATGCGTGAAGGAGTCGGCATGCTGCTCGCCGAGCTGATGCGCATTAAGGCGGAAGGGGATTACGAGGCCGCGAAAGCTCTCATCACGAAATACGGCATGCACTTCAACACCACGTGGCGCGACCAGGTCATCGCACGTTACAAAACGTTGAATCTGCCGACCTACTGGGTGGGCATCAATCCTGAACTGGAATTGCAAAAGGGCGCGGACGGGAAAGTGAAGGACGTGCGCATCATCTATCCGCGGGACATTGTGAAGCAGCAACTTCGCTACACCAGAATCGCTGGGCAATAATTCGCACGTGCCGCGGGCGACGGTTTCAGTTTGGGGCGTGTCATCTGAGCGGGGGTATGGGCCTCCTCAGCCGAAAATGCCCCTGCAAGGAGCAACATCCCCGTAACTCCCACACACCAAAGGGCCACACGCCCGTATAGATTGGTACATATGTGCTAACATTTCGAGATTAGCGCGCCGCAACAGAACGGCGCATGCCCAGGAGTTTGCGCGCGACGCCGGATCCGCATGGATTTCTACTCGGAACTCCGCTATCCGACAAAATGGTATTCCAAATTTAGCGTGGCGGCCATCGCCATCCTCTTTTTCTGGTTTCTTTCCACCACCACCATCTCGCTGTTCCTGCTTTACCGCATTATTTCCCCGACGCGATCGGCGATTGAGATCAGCGTCGGCAATTTCCCCGGCCGCCCGGAGGAGTTTTCCTTCACCGTTCCCAGCGGGGCACAGCGCGTAGGGTGGTTTTTCCCCGGACTACGCGGCGCTCCCACAATCATCCTCTGCCACGGTTACGCATCCAGCCGGGGAGAGTTGCTCACCCTCGCGACCTCACTGCAGGACCGCCAGTACAACGTCTTCATGTTCGATTTTGGGGGACACGGCACCAACAAGGGTTATTCCACCATGGGCTATGAAGAGGTCGGGGAATTGAG
>JBGOTC010000215.1:0-5742 GCA_041476305.1 Terriglobia bacterium | reverse complement strand
CTTCCGTGATCCCCACGTAGTTGCCGAGGCTCTTCGACATCTTCCGCTCGCCATCCAGGCCCACGAGAATGGGCATGGTCATGGCGATCTGCAGCGGCTGGCCGTATTCGCGCTGGATCTCGCGGCCCATCAGCAGATTGAATTTTTGCTCCGTCGCGCCCAGCTCCACATCCGCCTTGAGCACCACGCTGTCAAAGGCCACCAGCAGCGGGTAAATCAGTTCGTGCACGGAGATGGGCTGCTTGTTCGCCAGCCGCGAGCTGAAATCTTCATGCTCCAGCATGCGCGCCAGGCGGTATTTCGCGCAGAGCATGATCATGTCGTGGCCCGTCAACTTGTCGAGCCACTCCGTGTTGTAGCGGACTTCCGTTTCTGTCCGGTCAAGGATCTTGAAGACCTGCGCGAGATACGTCTCGGCATTGGCCTTGACCTGTTCCCGCGAAAGCGGCGGACGCGTTTCGGATTGTCCGGTGGGGTCGCCGACCATGGCGGTGAAATCGCCAATCAGGAACACCGCCGTGTGGCCCATGTCCTGAAAATGTTTCAGCTTGCGCAGCACCACCGTGTGCCCCAGGTGAATATCCGGAGCCGTCGGGTCCACGCCCAGCTTCACGCGCAGCGGCCTGCCGGACGCATGCGACGCCGTGAGCTTCGCCACAAATTCATCCTCACGGATAATTTCCGCCGCGCCTTTCCGCAGGTAGAGGAGTTGCTCCTCCACCGGCGGAAAGCCGGCCCTGGAGCTGCCGGGTTGCGCTGTCATGGTTTGAAAGTCCCCATCAATTGCGCCTCAATTTCATTTGGAAGCCACATTCGCGCCCGCCGCCTGTGCCGTGGCCAGGTGAATCACCCGGCGGCCTTCAATCCGATAGCGGCCTTCGAGCACGATCCGCACCGCTTCTGTGTAAATGCGGTGCTCCTCTTTCAAAATGCGCGCCGCGAGCGTGTCCGGCGTATCGCTATCCATCACCGGCACCACAGCCTGCAGCACCACCGGCCCGGCGTCCAGGTTTTCGTCCACAAAATGCACCGAGCAGCCGGAGTAGCGCACGCCATACTCCAGCGCCTGCCGCTGCGCTTCGAGCCCAGGAAACGCGGGCAACAGCGACGGGTGAATATTCAAAATACGCCCGCGAAACGCCGCGACAAAATAAGGCGAGAGCAGCCGCATGAACCCGGCCAGGCAAACCAGTTCGACCCCGGCCTCTGCGAGCGCCGCCACCACCAACCGGTCATAGGCCTCGCGCTCCAATCCCTTGGAGGGGATCACCTTCGTCGGAATTCCGCGCTCCGTGGCGCGCGCGATCCCCGGCGCGCCTTCCCGGTTGCTGATCACGATGGCGATTTCCGCGCCCGGTATGCGTCCGGCGGCCACGCTTTCGGCCAGCGCCTCAAAATTCGAGCCGCGCCCGCTGAGCAGGATGCCGATGCGCTTTGCCATGGTCACCGCAAGTTAGCACATCCGATGCCTCGCGCAAAACTTGACAGCGCACGGCCCGGAGCATACTGTCGCCGTACGCTTTGCTCACCAGTTTGGGAAACAGAACCACACCTTACCCGCTCGTGGCGGAATAACAACTCAGGAGGATTCAGAATGCGTAGACGTTCGATTGGAATGGTTGTCGTTTTTTGCGCGCTGGCGCTGATGATGGTCAGCGGGAATCTGGCCAACGCCCAGATGGCCCCCAAGGAAAAAGCGGTGATGTACACCTACGTTTCCGAATGGGCCGTGCCCCGCGCCATGTGGGGAGATTACATGAAGCAGGAAGCCGCCGGTGACGCCGACATGAACAAGCTGGTGGCCGACGGAACCCTGGTTTCCTTTGGACGCTATTCCGTGCTGAACCATCAGGAAGGCATGGCCACTCATGGCTCGTGGTTTTCGGCCACCTCCATGGCGAATATTCTGAAGGCCCTCGAAGGGCTGCGCTCAGCGCCGGACGCGGTTTCGCCGGCACTCGCGGCTTCGAAGCACTGGGACCTGATCTTGAGCAGCCGCGACTACAACTCGCACGCCGGCGTTTTCAAGAACGGCTACCTCCGCGTCGGAACGTGGAGTTACAAGGCGGGCGCAAACGATCCCGACAACAAGATCATGAGGGCCACCATGGTGGCGCTCCTCGAAAAGCTGCTGGCCGATGGCGCTCTGCACGGCTACCAGATTGACGAAGAAGCCGTGCACTCCTCCGATCCCGGCGGATTCAACATTGCCATCATCGCCAACGGCGGCGAGGGAATCGACAAGTTCGACGCGGCGCTCGAAGCCTGGGAGAAAAGCAACCCGGCGACCTATGCCGCTCTGGGCGGGCTGCTCGAATCCCACGGACACCGCGACTTCCTCGCGCACGTGGATGTGATGAACCACGGTAAGTAAATCAGAGAGTATTTCAGATTATCAATGCCTTGCGCCTCCGCTCAATTCGGGCGGGGGCGCAAGTTTTTTTGAAAGGGACCAGCCGCGGCAATTCTGGCTAGAAGTTCAATGCAGGCTCATTGCGATGAAGGAACCACCGGTCCAGCACGACATGGCGCGCGAACCAGTGGCTTGTGAGCAGCAGGCGCGCGGCGGCGCTCATCATGCGGGGAGAAAGCCGGCGGCCGATGCTTGTCGCCCAGTTTTTCTGCGGTTTTGCAAAACGTGAGACCAGCATGCCGCGGTACGGCTCCAATCCCTCTCGCGAGTAATTTCCTTCCGCGGCCGCGATGGCGCGCGCCGCGAGCAAGCCGGACTCAATGGCCGGGCGAATGCCCTCGCCGCTCTGGGAATAGGCGAGCCCCGCGGCGTCACCGATCAGCAGGATGCCGTCGCTCACAATTTCGCGTTTGGCTCGGCCGTACAAAAGGTAAGCATGGCCGAGGATGGAAGAAGGCAGCTCGAAAGCCAGCTTCCCTGTTCTCTTCAAGAACTCAATCATGTTTTCTACGTGCTGGGGGAGCCCGCGCGGGTCCAGCCGCCCCAGTCCGACATTCAGATAATTATTCTTCCGAAAGCACCAGCCATATCCCAGCATGTCCGCGCAAAAATAAAGTTCGGGAATCTCCGGTTTGATGGAGCAGGCAGCAGCCTGGCCGGGAGTCATTTCAAATTCAATTTCCTGTGCGGCCACACTGACTTCCGCGCCCATTTTCGCGCCGAGAAATCGCGCCACCGGGCAGAAGTGTCCGCCCGCGCCCACCACCACGCGCGCGTTGACCTCGCCGTTCACGAGCCAGCGATTCCCGGAGCGGTCAAGCGACTTCAGCGGCGTGCCTTCCATGAGCCGCGCGCCCGCGCGGGCGAGGAGATAGTCGTCGAACTCATAACGGCGTATCCCATAGCTGATGGTTTTGCGGTAGTCCGTTTCCACTTCCACGCCGCCCATCGTGCCGGTGCGAAATCCGGTGATGGGCTGGAAAACTCGATCGCGAGAATACTCGGCGGGATCGATCTGAAGTTCCTCAAGCACCGGTGGCGTGATCCACCCGCCGCAGACTTTGTCGCGCGGGAAAACCCGCTTATCGAGGATGGTTACATCCAGCCCTGAATTGCGGAGTTTCCATGCGCACGAGGAGCCGGCGGGGCCCGCGCCCACGATCAGGACATCGCATGAAACCATTTCTTTTCCTGTTCCACGGAGTCCGCTTCCGCATAAAGGTAGGCGCGCGTTGAAGGAGTCTTTTGCCAGCCCGGCCGCGCGAATAAGACTTGAAACAGTTGCAGCCGCCCCGCGCGGAACCCGGCCACCGATCCGGCCAGGTAAAGCCTCCAGGCGCGCACAAATCTGGTGTCAAACATTTCGGTGACGCGCGCGCGCGATCGGTCAAAGCGATCCAGCCAGTGCTCCAGTGTCTTCGCGTAATGCAGCCGCAGGTTTTCCACGTCCACCACCGAAAAATCCCCGGGATCGAACACTCGCAGGGCTTCACGAAGCGCGGGGATATAAGCGCCGGGAAAAATTCGCTTCTTCGTCCAGGCATTGAACGGGCGCGGCTGATTTCGTCCGATAAAATGCAGCAGGCCGCGGCCGGAAGGCCCCAGCACATTGTTAATGATGCGCCCCAACCCCCGATAGTTCCCCGCGCCTACGTGCTCCAGCATTCCCACCGAGGCGAATGCATCGCATTGTCCGGAAATGTTCCGGTAATCCTCCTCGATGAATTCCACCTGATGGCTCAATCCTTCGGTTTTCGCGCGTTCCCGCGCAAACAGGATCTGGTCGTGGGAAATGTTGAATGCGCGTACCTTGACGCCGTAATGCTTCGCCATGTGCAGCGCGAGCGCGCCCCAGCCGCAACCGGCTTCAATCACATTCTCGCCGGGACGCAGCTGCAGCTTCCGGCACACGTAGTCCAACTTCGCGAATTGCGCTTCTTCGAGCGTTGCCGAGGGCGTGGGGAAGTAGGCGCAGGTGTAGACCAACTGCGGGTCGAGCCAGAGCTGGTAGAAATCCTTCCGGATATCGTAATGATGATGGATATTCTTGCGCGCCTGGCGGCGGCTGTTGAACTCCAAGAGGCCTGAGAGCCGCCCAACCAGCCGGGAGTACCAGTTGCCGATTTTCGCGCCGCGGGTCGTAGCCGAAACATTCTCCAAAAGCGCAACCAGGTCGCCTTCCACTTCAATGCGCCCTTCGGAGAAGGCGTCGCCGAACGCCAATTCGGGATTGACGATCAACCGCGCCAGCGTCCACCGGTCACGGATGATTACCCTAGCCACAGGAGGAGTCCCCGTGGGAGCGCCCGTATCCGTATCGCCCAGGCTTAGCTGAATCGGTGCGCGGCCAATCGACTTCTGTATCTTTCGGAGCAACCACTTCTCGAGTGAGGTGAACTTGGAGTTATTGGGCATGAGTTTGAGCTCCTCTCCAGCCCCATGGCTTCGACCAATGGGACGAGCGAGTCGATGAGCGCGGACGCTCCAGTTTGCTATACCTCGTAATCGGGATAATACACCTGTTTTAGGCGCAGGCTCCCCCTCGAAGGCGTCCCAATCCGGGTGGTTCGGCTGGCACATGGAATTACGTTTCTTGCCTTCAAGTGGTTGCGGTGAAAGGAGAATTTCGATATATTCGGCTTATGACCAAGGCGAACATAAAGCGAAATACCGTTTCTTCCCGTCAATTGGAAGACCTCATCTCCGTCGGTCCCGCGATTCGCGGAGATTTTGAGCGCATGGGCATCCGCAATGTCGCTCAGCTCCGGAAAGCGAACCCCAAACGTCTCTATGACCGGCTTTGCCGCTTGACCGGCACGCGCCAGGACCCCTGTGTATTGGACGCTTTCACCGCGGCGGTGGCGCAAGCGAAGAACCCGCGGCTCCCGGCGGAGCAATGCCAGTGGTGGTATTGGAGCCGCAAGCGGAAGGAGTCCGCGCGGTAACCCTTCAGAGGGAAAGCTGCCCGGTGTAGGAAATGCGCGGGCCGCTGCCGCCGACGATTCGCCCGATGCGGTAAAACTTTTCGCGGCGGCGCTTCAAATCATTTTCCACCGCGCGCAGGTTTTCCTGCGACACGATCAGGATCATCCCCACGCCCAGGTTGAAGGTGGCCAGCAGCTCTTCGCGGTTCAGTTTTCCAAGCCTCGCCAGATAACTGAAAATCGGCGGCACCGGCCAGGAACCCAGCTCAATTTCCGCGCGCAGCGTGCGCGGCAAAACGCGCGGCAGGTTTCCGGGAATGCCGCCGCCGGTGATGTGCGCCATCGAGGAAACCCATCCCCGAGCGAGCGCGGTTTTCAACGGCAACAGATAGCAGCGGTGCGGAT
>JBGOTC010000214.1:0-5752 GCA_041476305.1 Terriglobia bacterium | reverse complement strand
TGGCCTGATTCTTACCGGCGATGTTCGGGGCGGAGCCGTGAACCGGCTCAAAAATGGACACTTGGCCGGGATTGATGTTGCCGGAGGGAGCCATACCCATGCCACCAGCAAGCTGCGCGCCAAGGTCACTGATGATGTCGCCGAAGAGGTTGCAGGTGACAATGACCTGGAACTGGGAAGGGTCGCGGACCAATTCCATCGCCAAAGTGTCGATGTAAAGGTGGCGCGAGTCCACCAACGGATATTCCTTTCGGACTTCCGCGAAAACGCGCTGCCAGAGGTCGTGAGCGAAATTGAGCGCGTTTGATTTGTCGCTCATGCAGAGCCTGGAGAGCTTGTTCTTTCGGGCGTACTCAAAAGCATAGCGAATCACCCGCTCCACACCTTTGCGAGTATTCACGTCCTCCTGCAGTGCAATCTCGTCGGGCGTGCCCTTCTTGAATATCCCCCCCACACCGACATAGAGACCCTCGGTGTTTTCACGGATGACCATGAAATTGACGTCGCGGGTGGTGCGGTCACGGAGCGGAGTGAGTGCAGCGTCCAGCAATTCGACAGGGCGGGCGTTCACGAAGAGGTCGAGCTTGAAGCGCAGGCCGAGCAGGATGTCGGCTGCATGCCTGTTGCTTGGGACGCGCGGGTCGCCCATGGCGCCCAAAAGGACAGCGTCAAATTTCTCACGAAGCATGGCATCCGCGCCCTCAGGTAGCGTGGTGCCGTCCTTCAGGTAGCGGTCTGCGCCCCAATCAATTTCGGTGAACTCAAGCGTGCGGTCACCCGCGGCGGCAACAGCGCGGAGGACTCCTGAGGCTGCAGCGATAACTTCCCTGCCGACGCCATCGCCGGGGATGAGGGCGATGCGCTTTGTGGATGCGGGAGCAGCGGTCATGGCGCGCAAACTAACATGCGTGGGAAGCGGCGTCAACGCAAGTGGTCAACTCATCACAACTTTGGATACGGTGAGTTTTTCGATGCGATCGAGCTGGGGCGCGTAACCGATGCCTGGGCCCTGGGGGACGAGGATGGTCCCTTGCGGAGTGACTTCCACTTCCGGCTCGATGACGTCCTGCCGCCAGTAGCGGCGGCTGGCCGAAACGTCGCCGGGCAGGACGAAATTCGCGAGCGTGGAGAGCGCGATGTTGTGCGCGCGGCCGATGCCGGATTCGAGCATGCCTCCGCACCACACGGGGATGCCGCGTTCCTGGCAGAGGTCGTGAATCGCGCGCACACGGTTGTGGCCGCCGACGCGGCCGAGCTTGATGTTGATGATGCGGCACGCACCGAGGTCAATGGCGGCGCGCGCGTGCTCCAGCTCGTGGATGCATTCATCCAGACAAATGGGAGTTTGCAGGCGGCGCTGGAGCTCCGCGTGGCTGAACAGGTCGTCCCACCCGAGCGGCTGCTCAATCATCATGAGGTGATAGCCCTCGAGCTGCTGCAGGAGCGGAAGATCTTGCACGGTGTAGGCGGAGTTGGCGTCCACCATCAGCCGGATGCTTGGGAAGCGCTCACGCAGGGCGCGCACCGGCTCGGCGTCCCAGCCAGGCTTGATTTTTATTTTGATGCGCTGGTAGCCGACGGCAAGCTCCTTCCCTACCGCGTCGGCGAGGGCCTCCACACTGGGCTTGATGCCGATAGAGACGCCAGTCGAAAGCTCCTGCCGCACGCCACCCAAAAGCTTCCAGAGGGGCACGCCATCGCGCTTGGCCTGCGCGTCCCACACAGCGGCTTCCAGCGCGGCCTTGGCCATATTGTGGCCGCGGATGCGCGTGAGCAGGCCCCAGAGTTCATTTGCGGAGGCGAATTCGCAATCCTTGAGAATGGGCCAGATGAAGTTTCGCAAAACGTGCGCGGCGGTTTCAATGTCCTCCGGCGAATAAAACGGATTTTCTCCCGCAGTACATTCCCCCCAACCGGTGACCCCGTCCACGTCGGCCTCGACGAGAAGGATGCGGCGGAGCGTGGTGCTGCCGAAGCTCGTTTCAAACGGCTGGAGCAACGGCATCTGGATTTCGCGAAGTGTGACGCGGCGGATCTTCATAATGGATGAGCGGATCTATGCGCCGCCTTTCCACGGTTCAAGAATGTACTTCCCCCCTGCCGGGCTGATTTCGATGGAAGTCGCGGCGTAGCCTGCAGCGAACCACTTCTGAAATTGCTCCCTGACTTCCGACTGGATACGCAGAGCCTCCACGGGAGAATCGTGGCGCAAGCGCGAGATTTCAGCGGGGACGAAGACTTGGGCGCGTTCCGGAGTGGCCGATAAGGGTTCGGGCCCACCCCCATCCATGAGCTCCTGCACGCGCGGTGAGGTCAGCCACCATTCCGCGACCAGGCGGTCGGTGGGCATGCCTCCGTGAAGCGGGCTGGAGGTGACTCCGTAACAATTCGGGAGGTAGCGGCGAGCGAACGCGCCGAGGCGCATGAAGTTAAGATAGGCGTTTTTCGTTTCGAGTGGGTCAAATGTCCATTCCACAAGATGGATGCCGCGGCTGAGCGCACCATCGCGCTGCAGGAGCTTCAGGCGGCGGCCGATGCCGCGGTCGCGATGAGTTTCAAGCACCGCAGTCATGTGCGAGTGAAGAAACGCGCGACCATCGCGATAACCGGGAAGGGCCAGGGTAAAGCCAACCAACTGACTGCCTTCGAAGGCACCCAGCACCTGACCGCCGGTTTCTGCCGCGACGACGAAAAGTGGGAGGGGAACGTCCAGCTCTGTTTTACCCCAGACGCGCTGTTGCAAAGTGAAGCAGAGTTTCAAGTCATCGAGACCGTGACAATGGCGGATGACAATTTCTTTGGCGCGCGGATCCGTCGATTGGGCAGGAGAGTTCATCGCGCGGCCTTCGCGGATAGTTCAGTGTTCTTTGCGCGATTCCAAAGCACGTCCAGCTCGGCAGGATTGAGGTCGGCCAACTTGCGGTTGCTCTTCGCGGCTTGGAGTTCCATATCGCGGAAGCGTTGGACAAATTTGCGATTGGCGCTCTTGAGCGCGATTTCGGGATCGAGTTTGAGGGAGCGCGCAACATTGACAGCGGCGAAGAGCAGGTCCCCAACTTCGGCTTCCATGCGAGGCGATTTCCCCTGAGCGATTTCCGCGCGCAGCTCTGCGATTTCTTCCTGAAGTTTTTCGAGGACACCGCCAATTTCGGGCCAGTCGAACCCGACGCGCGCGGCGCGACGCGTGAGCTGGTAGGCCTCCAAAACCGCTGGGAGCGTGCGCGGGATGCCACTCAGGAGCGGCGCTGGCGCATTATCCGAGGCGTCGGAGGGGTCCAGGCCACCGCTGTTTTTCTCCATGCGGCGTTCTTCGGCCTTCAACTGCTCCCAATTCTTCAAGACCTGCGCGGAGGTGCCGGCTTTCACTTTGCCAAAAACGTGCGGGTGTCGGCGGACCATTTTGGTGTGGACGCGGTCGATGACATCGCCAATTTCGAAACGCCCGGCCTGCGCAGCCAGCTCGGAATGAAAAATGATTTGGAGAAGCAGGTCGCCCAGCTCCTCGGCAAATTTGCTCGAGTCACCGCATTCGAGCGCGTCGAGGACTTCGTAGGCTTCCTCAATCAGGTAGGTGCGCAGAGATTCATGGGTTTGCTCGCGGTCCCAGGGACAGCCGTTGGGAGCGAGCAGGCGGATTTGCAGCGCGACAAGTTTTTCGAAGAGTTTCCCGGTCCCTGTCCGTGTTGATTTGCGGATCCGGCGCGAAATGGACGCAGAGGCCGGCTTACGCAGGCGAGGCTTGCTCCTTGACTTGTGGGTTTTTGTGCGCCGCGACGCCAAAGTAGTTCTTCCTCGAAACTGTGAGACATCCGAATCTAAGTCACGCAAGCGAAATTGACAAGTCTACTGGCCGGGCCACTTCCCCGCCGCCTTGTGGGGGCGTGGAGCGGGTGATAAACTGGTGTTTAACAATTGCGAAGGACGCTGCGTATCCCGGGGAACCCACTTGGCTGATCCGAAAAAAGACGAAACATTCAAGGTCGTTGACCGCCGCTTATTCAGTGACACGGGGGAAATGCGCAAAGACGTCGCGGAGCAGACGGAGCGCGAGCAATCCGCCGCCGACGCCGCTGCGAGGCTGGCCGCGAGCGCGGCAGCAAAATCCGAGAAGGCCGCTCCCGCAGGCGGAAATGCGACGGGAAGATCCGATGCTTCGGCGGCTTCCGATGCTGCTCCGGGTTCTGCAGCGGGCGCGGAGGGGAGACAGCCAAGCCGCACTTTCCAAATGTTGGTAGATTTCATCGCGCGGAGCGCCGCGATGCTGTTGGGCGGCTACCCCGACCCGCGCACGGGGCAACCGCTGTTGGATCTGGATGGAGCGCGTGAAATCATCGACATGCTGGATGCGCTGCGCGATTCCACGCGTGGAAATCTTGCGGCGGAAGACGAGAGGCTGTTACTGGATGTGATCGGCAGCCTGAAACTTTCGTTCATGGAAATTTCCAAAGCCGCAGCCGGCGCCATGAAGGAAAAAGCAAAGTCGCGCCCCTGAAGAGACCCAAGCGCCCGTGCCCGCCACAAGCTCCGCGCAACCCCAAACTTTGCAGCTGACCGTCCTGGGATCCGGCACTTCCATGGGCGTGCCGACACTGGCTTGCCCCTGCCGCGTGTGTCATTCCAGCGACCCGCATGACAACCGAATGAGGGCTTCCATTCTTCTTTCGCGCGGCGGACACAATGTGGTGATTGATACAACGCCGGATTTTCGCTCGCAAGCGTTGCGGGAGAAAATGCAGCGCCTGGACGCTGTAGTTTTCACGCACGGGCACGCGGACCACATCTTGGGCTTCGACGACCTTCGGCCATTCAATATGCGACAGAAGGAATCTTTGCCGATCTATGCATCCGAGGAAACTATCGCCGTATTGCGGCGGACATTTGCCTACGTGTTTAATGGCGCTCCCGCGCAGAGCACCATCCCACAAGTCACTGTGCATCCCATCGCAGGCCCATTCCAATTGCTGGAAACAAATTTCATTCCGGTGCCGCTGGATCATGGCGGAACCAGCGTTCTGGGCTTCAGAATGGGCGGCGCGGCCTACTTAACCGATTTCAGCCGACTACCGGAAGAATCGAAGCCTCTGCTGCAGGGCCTGGACGATTTGATCCTGGATGCGCTACGCGACACGCCTCACCCAATGCATTTGACGGTGGAGCAAGCGCTGGAATTGGTGCGCGAACTGGCCCCGCGGCGCGCCTGGTTCACTCACATCGCGCACGAATTGCCGCATGCGGAGACCAATGAACGCATTCACAAAGCCGGATTCCCGCAGGTGCAGCTGGCATACGATGGCCTGAAGTTTGAGGTGAAACTCTGATGGCGTTTCAGGTGGCGCGATCCGCGGCAGAGTGGAAGACCCTGTTCGCGGGGGACGGGCATGCCGTTGTGTCCGTGGGGAATTTCGACGGGCTGCACATTGGGCATCAGAAAATTCTGCATGCGGTGGTGGAACGCGCGCGGCGAGAGCAGGCGATCGGCGCGGCAATTACCTTCGATCCTCATCCGCTCAAAGTCCTGCGCCCGGAGCATGCTCCAAAGCTGATCATGACCTTGGAGCAGCGCCTCGCGGGATTCGCGCGGGCCGGACTTGATGCCGCGCTCGTCATGCACTTCCATGAAGGACTGGCTCGGCTTTCCGCCGAAGAGTTTGTGGAGAGGGTGCTCCGTGACACGGTCCGCGCGCGCGCCATTCTCGTGGGAGAGAATTTCCGATTCGGACACCAACAGGCCGGAAACGTCGCATTGCTAAAG
>JBGOTC010000213.1:0-5793 GCA_041476305.1 Terriglobia bacterium | reverse complement strand
GTTTCAGCCCGGCCTTGCGCACCGCTTCAATCGCCCGCTGCACCACCCCATCCGCTGCCGCTGCTTCCGACCCGCGCTCGTCTTTTTTCGTTGGTAAACCGAAGAGGATTACCGCCGGAATTCCCAGCTGCTCTACCTCGCGGCACTCTTCCACAAACTTATCCACCGATTGCTGCGTCACTCCCGGCATCGAGCCGACTTCCTTGCGCACGTTGCTCCCCGGGCAAACAAACATGGGATAGATCAGCCCTTGGGTCGAAACCCGCGTTTCGCGCACCATGCCGCGCACCAATTCCGAGCGCCGCAATCGGCGCGGCCGGTGTACAGGAAAACTCATGGCCGCCTGTCTCCTCGCTGGCTCCGCGTGGATCGCGATCCCGCGGATGACGATCCTACCGAAAAATGGCGCAGAAGCGCAGCGATAAACGCCTCGCCGGTTGCCTCCGGCGCTTCAATCGCCACCTCCAACCCCGCAGCGCGAATCGCCCCGGCGGTCACGGGACCAATCGCAGCCAGCGCCACTCCCCGCAGCGCTTCAAGTCCCAAGTATCCCACCAGGGATTGAACCGCTGACGCGCTGAAGAACGAAACTACGTCCACCTCCCCGCGCCGCACCGCGCCCAGCGCCTCGCGCTCCGGCGAATCGCATTCCAATGTCCGGTAAGCCACCACCTCGGCCACTTCCGCGCCCGACGAGCGCAGCGCCTGCGGCAAATCATCGGTCGCACGGTCGCTCCGCGGCAGGAGGACCCTCTTCCCCTTCAATTCCTCAGCAAGTTCGCGAGCCAGCTCCGCTCCCCGAAACTCCTCCGCCATGTGGCCGACGAGGAATCCCTCCGCTGCAGCAGCCTCCGATGTCGCAGGACCCACCGCCGCAATAAACAGCGGCTTGCCGGAGGATTGAGCCGCGTGCGGGTCCACGCCGCGCGTCCGGCAGCGCCGCGCAAAAAAACGCGCCGCGTTCGCGCTGGTGAACAGCAACCAATCGAATCCCGAAAGCGCGTCAATTGCTGCATCCAGCGGTCCGGAGTCCACCGGCTCCGCGAACGAAATTGCAGGCAGCAAGATAACTTTCGCGCCCAGGCCCTCAAGCCGCGCTGCCAGCTCGCGTGCCTGTTCCGCCGAGCGCGTGACCACAATCCTGCGCCCCTCAAGCGGGCTTTGCGGACCAGGAATTGGATCAGCGTGCAACGTTTCTCCCTGCCTGCTGCAGAATCTCCGCGCCACCCGCAACAATCATTTCCCGAGCGAGTTTGCGCCCGATGCCTTCCGCTTCCGCTGCGCGTCCGCTTCCGCGCCTGCGGATGTATTGCGCGCCATCCACCGACGCGATGCACGCCTCCAACACAAGTTCACTGCCCATCATCCGCGCCCACGCTCCCAGCGGCACCTGACAGCCGCCTTCCAATTCTTGCAATAATGCCCGCTCCGCGGTCACGGCAATTCGTGTCGGTGAATGATCGAGCTTCGCGAGCGCGGCGCCAAAATCCGCTGCAAGATCGGCCCTCGCCTCAATCCCCAGCGCGCCCTGCCCCACCGCTGGCAGGCACACCTCTGTCGAAATCACTTCTGAAATCCGTGCGCCCCAACCAAGTCTATCCAGCCCCGCCTTCGCAAGCACTACAGCGTCATAATCGCCGCGCTCGAGTTTCTGCAACCGCGTATCCACGTTGCCGCGCAAGTCCAGATATTTCAGATCGGGCCGCGCGTGCCGCAGCTGCGCCTGCCTCCGCAAACTGCTGGTGCCCACTCGCGCACCCGGCGGCAGTTTCGCAAATCTCAGCGACCCGCTCGAAACAAGGCAATCGCGCGGATCTTCTCGTTCGCAGATCGCCGGAAATGTAAGCCCCGCGGGTGTTTCCGTCGGTACATCCTTCATGCTGTGCACCGCAATGTCCACGCGGCCCGCAAGCAATGCATCCTCAATTTCCTTGATAAACACGCCCTTAATCCCAATCTGATTTACGCCGGCTTGTTGAAACTTGTCTCCCGACGTCTTGATGTAAATAATTTCCGCGGCAACGCCCAATCCCGCCAGGCGATCCGCGATGTGTTTCGCCTGCCAGGCCGCCAGCAGGCTCCCGCGGGAACCGATGCGCACCGGCTTCACGGTTTCTCCTGGTCCAGCCCGAAGAGCCGGCGCACCGCTTCCAGGTCCCGGAGTCGCCCGCGCAGGTCGCGCACATTGCGCAATCGCGTCACGCGCGATACCAGGACATCCTCCAGCAACTCCTTCGCGAGCTTTGTGATGTGCTCCCGCTCCGCAGGAGAAATGTTTTCGGCCTGTGCCAACCGTTCCCGCAGGAACTCCTCCCGCTCCTGACCCAGCTTCGCGCGCAGATCATTTAATACCGCGGTAATCTCCACCCCCGCTTGCCAGTCCTGAAACTTGCGCACGTGCTCCTCGATAATGGTTTCCACGCGCGGGATCTCGCCGGCGCGCGCGGACTTGTTGTGCTCCACAATCTCCGCCAGGTCATCCACGTTGTAGAGGTACACGTTGTAAAGCTCGCTCGCCTCAGCGGCAATGTTTCGCGGCACGCCCAGGTCAATCAGGAACATTGCGCGGTTTCCGCGAGCCGCCATGGCCCTTTCAATCATCCCGCGCTCAAGCACCGCTTCGGCCGCGCTCACCGAACTCACCACCATGTCCGGGAAAATCAGCGCCCGCTCCACATCCTCCCAGTCCACCACTTCCGCGTTCCATCGCGCCGCCAGTTCCCGGGCGCGTTCCCGTGAGCGGTTCGCCACCAACAGACGGGCAATTCCGCGGTCGTTCAAATGCTCCACCACCTGCTCGCCCACGGTCCCCGCGCCCAAAATCAACGCGCTGTGCTTGGAAAGTTTTCCGAAAATCTGCTCCGCCAGCTTCACCCCTGCAAACGCAACGGAGACCGGCCGCGTGCCGATTTCCGTTTCCGAGCGCACGCGCTTCCCCACTTCCAGCGCCGCCTGGAACATCCTGTTCAGCACCGGCCCGGTGGCCCCGTACTCCAGTGCCGCTTGGTAGGCGTCACGGACCTGCCCGAGGATCTCCGCCTCGCCCAGCAGCATGGAATCGAGTCCCGCGGCCACGCGAAAAACGTGCCGCACCACTCCCACATCGCGGTGGCGGTAGAGGCTGCTGTTCAGCACGGCGGGGTCAATCTCGTGCAGCGAGGCGAAGTAGCGCTCCAGCTCCATCATTGCTTCTTCGGAAGATTCCGGCGGAACTCCATAAAGCTCGCTGCGGTTGCAGGTGGAAAGGATCATCGTCTCCGCCAGCACTCCGCGCGAACGCAATTCAGCGGATGCCAGTCGTGCCTGCTCCGCGCTGAACGCCACGCGCTCGCGCAGCTCCACTGGAGCCGTCCGGTGATTCATTCCCAGGAGGACAATTTCCATCGCCTGCCTCTGCTCCCTTTCCACGCGCCACAACTCAGTAGAAACGGTGGTACCGCGACAAATAAATATTCACGATGCTGTAGCTGAACATCACGAACAGGAAATTGAAGGTGCACAGCGCGGCTGCCCGCGCCCCGCGCCACGCCTTCTGTCCCGCAAGAACCAAATAGCCCGCGTAGAACACCAGCATCAGGACCGAAATAATCTCTTTGGGGTCCCCATTCCAGTAATGTCCCTGCAACCGGTTCGCCCAGATAAATCCGCAAATCATCCCCGTTGCGAGCGCCAGCACTCCCACCAGCGCGCTGCTTCGGCTCATCCTTTCCAGCACGTCCATCGCCGGAAAGCGCCAGAACATCCCTCCCGGCTTGCGCCGTCGCAACAATCTGTTTTGCAGTAGAAAAATCACGCTCAGCACAAACGCCAGCGCGAATGCCGAATACGCCAGGATATTCAACGTGATGTGCAGAGCAAAAAGTGGCCCGCGGGCCAGCGCAGGATGCGGTGACACATTGCGGAGATGAGAAAGGGAAAAAAGTACGATGACAAACGGCAACACGAACGGCCCCACCGACCGCCCGCGGTGCAATAATTCGAGCCCCAGGTAGAGCGCGCCCAGCAACCACGCGAACAGTGAGAGCGATCCCCACAGATCTTCATACGGGACGGCCCCCAGCATCCGCGCCCGTTCAATCATGGCGTAGTAATGCAACCCCAATCCCACGGCAAGGCACACTGCCGCGCCGCGCCCCAGCAAAGTGTTCTCCGCGTAAAGATTCCGCAGGTAAGCCGCGAAACTCACTAAATAGAGGATTAATGTGGCCAGGACCCAGCCGGTCATCATCAGAAGTTCATTATAGCGGAATTGCGCGGCAGGAGGGCTTGTGCCGCCGCTCTACTTTGCGGCTTCGTTTGCCGCCCGGATTTGCTGCCATCGCCGGGGACGCTTCCCCATCTGCAGCACCTTCTTGCGCAGGCGGATGGACTTCGGCGTCACTTCCACGTACTCATCATCCGCGATGAACTCAATGGTCTGCTCCAGGCTCAGCTCGCGGTGAGGGATCAGCCGGATGGCCTCATCCGCGCTCGACGCCCGCATGTTGGTCTGCTTCTTTTCCTTCGTGACGTTTACGTCCATGTCCGCGTCGCGTGAATTCTCGCCGACGATCATTCCCTCATAGACTTCCACGCCCGGCCCGATGAACATTTCACCGCGCTCCTGCAAATTCCAGATCGCGAAGGCCGTGGAGACTCCCGCGCGGTCGGCCACCAGCGCTCCCGTGGGACGCGTGGCCATCTCGCCGCCATAGTCCGTCCAGCGCTCGAACAGCGCGTGAAGTTGCGCCGTCCCGCGAGTATCCGCCAGCAATTGTCCGCGCAACCCGATCAGCCCGCGCGATGGCACGGTGAACTCCATCCGCACCCAACCCGACCCATGGTTGATCATCTTCTCCATCTCGCCGCGCCGCCGTCCCAATGACTCCATCACCACGCCGACAAATGTCTCCGGGCAATCCACCACCAGCCGCTCCAGCGGCTCCAGCTTTCGCCCGTTCTCCTCGCGCACAACAATCTCCGGCTTGCCCACCATCAACTCGTAGCCCTCGCGCCGCATCGTCTCGATCAGTATCGCCAGCTGCAGCTCGCCGCGCGCCAGCACGCGAAACACATCCGTGGTATCCGCATCCGTAATGCGCAGCGAAACGTTGGTCAGCAATTCCTTCTGCAAGCGCTCGCGCAGGTCACGCGACGTCACCCACTGGCCTTCCCGCCCCGAAAGCGGTCCGTTGTTCACTGTAAACACCATCGCCAGCGTGGGCTCATCAATCGTCAGCGGAGTCAGCGGCGCGGGGTTCTCCACTTCCGTCAAACTCTCGCCAATTTGAATTCCTTCCACACCCGCCACCGCCACCAGATCGCCGCAGGGTACTTCCTCCGCTTCGTCGCGTTCCAGCCCGCGGAAAGTGAATAGCTTCGTCAGTCGCGTTGGCACAATTTCGCCGGAAAGCTTTGCGATGCCCACATCCGCTCCTCGTCGCAGTGTTCCATTGAACACGCGCCCGATGGCGATGCGCCCCAGGAAATCGCTGTACCCCAGGTTCATCACCTGTGCCTGCAGCACTCCATTGGGATCGCCCGTCGGTGCCGGAATCGATTTCACGATCGCTTCAAAGAGAGGTTGCAGGTTTGTGGAGGCGTCTCCCGGCGTTCGATGCGCCACACCCGTCTTTGCATTCGTGTACAGCACCGGAAAATCAAGCTGGTCCACCGTCGCTTCCAGATCAATGAACAGGTCGTAGATCTCGTCCAGCACCGCCGCGGCCCGCGCGTCGGCGCGGTCAATCTTGTTCAGCACGATAATGGGAGGCAGCTTTGCCGCCAGCGCTTTCTGCAGCACGTACCGCGTCT
>JBGOTC010000212.1:0-5900 GCA_041476305.1 Terriglobia bacterium | reverse complement strand
GGATGGCCTCCCACAACAGCGCTTTCGTTTTGCCCGGGCCCGCGGCGCCGCCAAACAGGCGATACTTCGCCTGCGAATAATGAAACTCGCTCTGCCGCGGAAACGGTTTGTAGTAATCGCTGATGACCAGTTCGCGCGCGGGGATTTCTTCGCGCGGTGGTTGTTCCTTCTCCGCCCGCGCTTTTGCCTTCGATTTCATCGTTGCATTTGTAACGGTTCTTGTAGCCCGCATCGCATTGCAGGGACAGGGATTTCCTGCCGCGATCCTCGATCCCTGGATTGTCAACGGCGCGTCTTTTCGGAATGGAAAAACCAATGATGCGTCCGCTGACACGCGGGCGAATCGTCACGAACTGCCCCAGCCCTGCGAATCGGGCTATGCTACAACCGATACCCCGTGCGTTGGGGATTTACGGTTTGCGGATCCCCCTCACTCCCCCCGCAATTTCTTCCCGATGAAAAACGCCGCCGCGCCGCAAATCACGAACGCGGCAATCGCATAGTGATGGATGCTCAGCACAACTCCCGTCAGGAATGAAACCACTCCTGCAATCTGAACGAGCTGCCCGATTTTCCCCGTGCCAATCTCCGATATTCCGATGGACATGTGTCCTCCCCTCCTGAATTCCTTCTCACTCAACCATTATTTCGGCGCCGATCCACGCGCCGGCGCTGGAATGTCCCACACGACGCGCACTGGCGTGGGTTCGGCGCTTGCTGCGGCCCCGGGCTTGCCCCACAACTGTTCCACCAGGTTTTCCCACATGCGCAGCTTGATGTTTGGATGTTTCGAGGGCCCGCCTTCCTTCAACAACTCGATACCGAGTTCTACCAAATCGCATTTCTGCGAGATTGCGGCGGCCAATTCACCGCCCGTCTCGAAATCCGCAGTGGGCTGCGAAATTCTCACTTCGCGTTGTCCCCTGGCGTCTTCTTCTGGCTTCCTTGTGGCCGCGCCGCAAGCGAGCGGGAACGCCAATAGCTCTCTGCTGGTGCTGGGATTCAGACTCGTTTGAGACCCGTCATCCGCAGCCGTACCGTTCGAGGCGGAGTTCTTGCCAGCGCGTCCGTGTGGCGCGGTTGCGCGCTTCCCTTTCCGATTTGTGCGTGCGGGTTTCATGAAATTGCATGTGGGAGTGATGGTGAATCTGGATTTGGATGTGAATCTGACTTTGCATTTGATTCTGTAGCTCAGGTCTCGGCCCGCAGTTTCCGCGGGACAGACCTGAGGGTTCCCACTGAATCCCGCGCAACATTGGTGTCCGGCGAAAGGCCTCAGGTCCTCCGGTGAAAAACGCCGGGGGAACCTGAGCTACAAAAACACGGACAATTCAACCCCCCGGGTTCGGGGAACCCGGGATACAAAACCGAAGCGGTGCGTTGCTACGGCAAAAGTTTCGCCGTGTATCCCGTCCCGCCCGAGGCCGCATTGCACTTCACGCGCAGGAAGTTCGCGCGCACGCCTGTCGCGGTCCTCGCTTCGCCGGCCGTCGCCGTGCTGGTGTCGATCGTGGAGTATTCCGAATCCACGTCGGCCATCGCGCCCTGCAGCGAAAGGCTCACGGACGTGGGCGCGGTCGCGAAAATTGTTTGCCAGCGCACCGCGCGGCCTTGGTCGGGGATCCCTGCCATTTGCGGCAGCGCGAATTGAGTGCCTGCGGTTCCCGCCGACGGCGCTTCGTTCAAAAAGCTGAACCCGATGTCGCCGGGAAAAAGGGAGAGCGGCGGATTCGTAGTGCTGTAGGTCGGCATGATTCCTCCTGAGAACTTTTTGCGTGATGCGCGTCTCGCGTGGTGATGTTCTGTAGCTCAGGTCCCCCCGATGCATTTCATCGGAGGACCTGAGGGTTGACGCTGAATCCTGCATTACATTGGTGCCTCGCGGAAGGCCTCAGGTCTGACCCGCTGATACCGGCGGGCCGAGACCTGAGCTACAAAGAATTTCCGTCGAGTGCAAACGCGGGAATTTCATCCACAAACAAAAACACCCGCCGGGCGGCGGGCAATGGAGAGACACCTCTTCTCCACTTATGAACTTACCACAACCGTTAAATATGTCAAGCACTTTTTTTGAACCTCGGCGGCGGACGCGAATCTTCCCGGAAATATTCACGCGGCGGAAACAATCTCCGCCGCAACAACTCGCGCCCCACGCGGGCGCGCACGTCGTCCGCCCACTGCTCCCAGGTCAGCTCGCTGATTCCCAGGTGAGCGCGCGCGGCGTGCAGTTCCGCGCGTCCCAAATAGTGAACTTTGAACAGCGCGAGCCGGCTGGCCAGATCGATCGCCCCCAGCGCCTTCTGCCCTGCCAGCGCAAAATCCGCCACGTACTCCGCCAGGCGCGGCCGCAGGTCCGGGCGCCACAAATATTTTTCGCGCGAACCCAGGTCTGTCGCGCGCAGATCCCCATCCAGCGCCTCGCGCGCGGCGAGGTAGAGTTCGTGGCAAACATCAAACGCGAACGCTGGCTTCATTTGAGTTGTCTTTTCGCCTCTTCTTACTTTGTCATCCCGAGCAATGGGCCGACTCGATCTTTCCACGCCGAAGGCGTGTCGGCCCCGCAGCGAGGGACCTGTGTGTTAGATTTCCCGAAGATTAGCCACATCTCCGCCCCGATTGTCTAGAAATCGCCTCAACCTCGCCTCATCGCCCGCTCCATCACTCCCGCGCGCACGCGCACGGTCCCTGGCGCAACTTCCGGGTCCGCGCCCGCGTAGATCTCCCGTCGCGCCGCTTCATCTCGAGCGGAACGCTGCCCCGCCGCATTTCCTGCGCCGGCGCCGGAATCGTAGCGACCCTCCAACACTTTCAGATAATTCGTATCGTTTGCCACAATCCAATCGAAATTCGCGCGCCATCCCGCGGGCCCCGCTCCCGTGAGAAACGGAGTCGCCGCCGCACGCCGCACCGCTTCGCGCAAATCGCACAGGAATCGCGCCGAATTATCGCTCCCATCCTGCGAACTCTTGCGCGCATGCACAATTCGCTCACGGCACCGCGCCACGCGCTCCGCTGTCAGCCCGCGCAATTCAGGCAACGATCCGCGCTCCTCTTCCCAGATCTTCGCGAGTGTCTTCGGTGTCGCATCCGTCGGCGCGTCCCAATTGAACACGTTGGGTGCTGTAGCCTGCCTGCCGGCAGGCAGGCTCAGGTCCCCGGCGGTTCTTGCCGAGACCTGAGGCATTTCCCCTGCGTGGTCATCGCGTGTCGCGTTTTCATTTCCGCTCGCCAGCGCGTCCGTGTTTGCCGGACGTGTGTGTGTTTCGCATTTCGCTTTGAGATTTTCCTGTTGGCTCTTGTCTTGGCCCTCGCCTTTTCCTAAAAGCGTCTTTTCATGAACTGGAATTGGCGATGCTTCACTCACACTCTTTTCCATCTCCAACACCGGTGTGAGTGTTTCCACCTCCCTATTCCATTCCCTATCCAAATCCAAACCCTGCTCTTGAGGAACATCAACCCTTAGCTTGATCTCACGCACATCCGCCATCGGCGCCGCGCGTTCCTTCAATCGTCCCGCATCTCCACCCAAATATTTCGCGAGTTGCTCCGCGGGCACCGGCGGCGCTAATCGCTCCAGGCGATTGCGCCAGCTCGGCGGCGGCAGCCGCCCCGGGACGTCGCTGCCGGTCCAGTGACCGTAGCGCTTCCCATTTTCATTCCACCGAAACAGTAGTCCCTTGTCGTGAAACTCGTCGAACACTTGCTCCAACCGCTCGAGCGAAAGATTTCTCCGCACCGCTGCCACGCGCCCCCAGATGACGCGCAAGTTCGTCAACTCGAAACATCCACAGCAATCCGCCAGCCCGTATAGCCACGCGTACTCGGCCTGCGCCCACTCGGCGCACGCCGCGATCTTGTCCGACGCCCACATCGCGTCGAAATCAATCACGCGCTTCGGCATGGCGGCCTCCGCGCATCACATTTGTGCCCCGGCGAAAAGCGGCATCAGCTGCGCCTGCTCGCTTCGCCCCGCGATGCGGTATTCCCAGATGCCGTCGCTCTTCGCGGGACCGCGGCGCCGCTTGGCCACCAGGTAGCCTCCGAATTGTGCCTTGCGCAAGTGACGCAGTTGCGCCGAGATGCTCGCCTCGCCGTAGCCGGTCAACTCCGCGAGCTCGCGCAGCGTCATCCAGCCCGACGGCTCAAACTCGCCGTCCTGGCCCGCGCCATCCGCAGCGCTCTCGCGAAGTCCCAACAAATCCGGCACGCGAAGCGCCGCGGCGATCTCCGCGCACTCCGCGGCGGAAAGCAAGACGTCGCGGATCACTTCCATCTGCGTCAAGACGCGTTCTCGATCGAACCGCTCGTCATATGCGGGCCCGAATAGATTCGTGCTCATCGCGGCCTCCTCGTTGCTCCACCCTGCCTTCACCTCATGGCGTACCAGGCTGCAAAAGCGACAAACGCAACAACTCCCGCGTAGGCAATCGCCGCACGGATGCGCCTCATCCTCCGATACTCCGCAGTCGCGTCCCGCGACTCCTGCCGTGCAGCACTGCTTGCCTCCCATTCACATCCCGCAGCTCGAGCCAATTCACTTCTCTCCTCGTGCTCATTTTCACCCGCCACGCTTCCCTCTTCTACCGGATCCAAAATCCCCTCACTCGTTCCCATGGGTCCGTACACTTCACAAATTGTGTCGCGCGTTACGCGGACTTCAATTGGACCGCCCGCAGCTTGCAGCGCATTTTGGCTTGCGAATTTCGCGAGAAGGGTATCGATTCGCATGCCCGGGCCGACTTGCACAAATCCCAGCGCGCGCAAGTTAACAATCCCTTGTTGTTGCGTTCCGAGCCCTGGTCGCAAGAACCAAGTTCTTGCGCTGTCCCTGATGAAACCCAGGATTGTGGCCCCTCTCAATGGTTTCTCCGTTGTCCCATAACGGTTTCGCTCACCCAGCGCTTCCAAGGCAAAATCCTGCGATGATTTAGGCGAGGAACCGTCGAAATTGGCGAATGATTCCGGCCTCGGATCGTCACCCGCGCATGCGCTACACATATCCCGTCCTCCATGCGATCGAACGCCGCGAAATATTCCGCGACTGCAGCCCGGCCAGTTTTCCACAGAATTGTATAAATATATTGACAACTATATTATTGATGACATATTTACGCTCGTCGTCACAAAGAACCTCAGGAGATATCCGATGAATTCCCGCAGCACTAGCGTGCCGTGGAACTATCTGAAACAGGCGTCGCTTCCGGCCTTGCAGTCGTTTGAATTGAGTCGCCTCAATAATGCGGCGAACATCCGGAAACAGTTGCAGGTTCTGCTTGACGAATATCTCGAGGAATGTTCGGCGGCCATGGTCGCCAGATACTTGTTGAATCGGGGCGCTCAGGATGTTCATGCGCCGGAAGGCCCTCCGAATGAATCTTTCGATGATCGGTTGTTGGGCCACTCTACCTCGCACTCGCTTCCCCGGTCCCCAGGTGAGTAATTTGTTGAGACGGTTTTTGGTCCACTTCCGACAGGTCTCAATCACCCATCTTCGGAAATAATATGCCCTAGAGGACTAATTAATAAGTACATCTCAATTAGAGTTGACTTCCTGCGACGTATCATGAGGACTACAAATCGGAGAAATGTATACTATACAATTAAGATAGAGTGAGAGATCCCGAGGTGGGGTACACTTTGCCTTAGTGATCGGACGAGAAATAATTGCACGGGGGCGGTGAGGCGACGGAGAGCGGGTCGACGGAGGGCGGCGACAGTGGCCGGCAGTTGGGGCGGCGGTGCGGAGACAGTCGCCGGTGGTCGGGTGTTAGCAGAGGCTGGGAGCGTTGAGTCGACGGAGGTCGGTGCGTTGGAGGTGGCCGGTAGTCGAGGCGTTGGCAAGGCGCGTTGGGGCGGCGGTGAGCGATGCGGAGAGGGGCTCACTCTGCCCCAGTGATCGG
>JBGOTC010000211.1:0-5907 GCA_041476305.1 Terriglobia bacterium | reverse complement strand
GGAACTGGTCTGCTCCAACTGCCGGATCGGGGGAGAGCCTATTCCCGGGCGGCTCCTCGAAGTTGGCAGGAAGATGCTGAGCGAAAAACTTGAAGGCTTGTTGAACACTCCGCACAACGATTCGGATTTGAAGGAATTATTGAATTACTTGCTCAATCGGATTGAGCACGAGTCGGAACACGAACTATCCACTCGAAGGATGGTCACGGCCGAAATTGAAACATAAAGTAATACTTGAAGTATCGAAAAAGGGCCCTACTTTCCAGCAGCTTATGCTTTCGCTGCAGAAATTTTGGGTGGAGCAGGGATGCGTTTTGCAGCAGCCCTACGATGTGGAAGTGGGCGCTGGCACAATGCATCCGGAAACTTTTCTTCGCGTCCTCGGCCCAGACCCATATCGCGTGGCCTACATTCAGCCAAGCCGTCGGCCCGCCGACGGTCGCTACGGGGAGAATCCGAATCGGCTCTACAAACACACACAACTTCAGGTTGTGCTGAAGCCAACCCCTGCCGACGCGCAGGATCTCTATCTTGCAAGCTTGCGCTCCATCGGAATCGATCTGCGCCACCACGACATTCGTTTCGAGGAAGACAACTGGGAATCGCCAACTCTCGGCGCGTGGGGAATTGGCTGGCAGGTTTTGCTCGATGGCCTGGAAATCACTCAGTTCACTTACTTCCAGCAGTGCGGGGGAGTGGACCTCGACCCAGTTTCCGTTGAACTTACATATGGACTTGAGCGTATCGCATCATTTCTCCAGGGAGTGGAGAGTGTATTCGACTTGCAGTGGACGCGCGATCGCACCTATGGCCAGGTGCGCCTGCTGGAGGAAGAGCAATTCTCCTCCTACAGTTTTGATCATGCGGATATCGCTGCCACCCGGCAGATGTTTGAATTGAATGAGCGCGAGGCGCGGCGGATCTTGGACGCCTACCCGCAGGACGACTTCGCAGCCAAGCGCCGCTATCCGGTCCTTGCTGCTTACGATCTTTGTCTAAAGTGCTCTCATCTCTTTAATGTGCTCGACGCGCGTGGAGCCATATCCACAACCGAGCGGCCCGCTGTGATCGGACGCGTTCGCCACATTGCTTGCCGCGTCGCCGAATGTTATCTCGATCAATCCTCCACGCGAGGCGCATCTCAAGGTGATTCCGGCCAGAAGGATTCCGCATGAAGAACTCGGCGGACTTCCTCTTTGAAATTGGCTGCGAGGAAATTCCTGCGGGGATGATTGCGCGAGCCTGTGACGAATTGAAAGTAATACTCGAAAAATACCTTTCGACGGCTGGTCTTCTTGAGAAGGAATCCATTGAAGTCCTAGGTGCCCCTCGAAGGTTGGCTGTGCTTTGCAAGGCGATTCGATTGCAGCAGCCGGACACGGAGCGCGAAGTGACCGGTCCGCCAAAGTCTGTCGGCTATGACAATGTCGGCCGGCCGACACGCGCTGCGGAAAGTTTCGCTCAGAAAAACGGGATCTCCATTTCAAAGATTTATTTCGCGTCCACTCCCAAAGGCGAGTACCTCGCCGCGAAGATCGTTACACGGGGCCGCCGCGCCGAGGTGATCCTCGCTGAATTTCTCCCTCGCGTTGTCGCGGAGATCTCCTGGCCCCGCAGCATGTATTGGACGGGGAAGGATGGGATGCGCTTCATCCGCCCCATCCGCTGGGTCGTTGCCCTCCTGGGCGGCAAACCCCTCAAGATGGAATTGGCTGGAGTCCGGGCGGGCAGGGAGTCGGCTGGCCACCGTTTCTTGGGCAAGGCGAGATTTCCCATTCGTGGCGTCTCGAATTACGAGAAGGCCTTGCGGAAGAACTTCGTCATGGTCCGTCCTGAATCGCGCCGCAAGAAAATTCAAGCGGAACTTGAACGTCAAGCGGCTCGACACAGCCTTGGGATCCACGACGATCACGGCCTCGCGGAGTCGGTGGTCTATCTCAACGAATTCCCAACAGTCATCCTCGGATCATTCGATTCCAGCTTTCTCGAGTTACCCGAGGAGATACTGGTCACCGTCATGCGCGGTCACCAGAAGTATTTCGCGACCAGGACGCGGGACGGCCGCCTCGCTCCTCACTTCCTCGCCATCATCAATCTCAACAAAGACACGAAGGGATTGGTCAGGTCTGGCCATGAGCGAGTCTTGCGCGCTCGTTTTGCCGACGCGCGTTTCTTTTGGCAGACCGATCAGAAATGTCGGCTGGCCGACTATCTCCCGCGTCTCGCCCATGTGACTTACGAATCGCGGTTGGGAAGCTACGCCGACAAAGTCGAGCGTATGCGCCAGATTTCCCGATGGCTTGCCGAGCAGTGGTTCGCCGCCGGTATACCTCAGGCGAGCTCCGCGAATGCGGACCGGGCCGCTGAACTTGCCAAGTGCGATCTGGTCACCGATATGGTCCGCGAATTCCCCGAGCTGCAGGGAATCGTTGGAGGGCTCTATGCAGAAGCTCAAGGAGAACCTGAGGATGTCTTCCGCGCCGTCTATGATCATCACCGGCCCGCGGGCTTGAACGAATCTATCCCTGGGAATCTCACCGGCTGCGCTGTTGCGCTGGCGGACAAGCTCGACGCGCTGGTTGGCTGCATCGCCGCTGGGCTCATGCCCACGGGCTCAAGCGATCCGTTCGGATTGCGCCGCGCGGCCTTGGGAGTGGTGAAGATCATTATCGAGCGCAGTCTCCCGCTTTCACTTTCCGCCGCTGTTTCCGCGGCCTCCAAAGCCCTCGGATATTACGCACCAAAGATTCACGTGAAGTCTGACGTGGAAAAACAAGTCCTCGATTTCATCATTGACCGCGCGCGCTTCCTGATGCGCGAAAAACTGGGCTTCGCCTACGATGAGGTGAACGCCGTGGTCGCCGCTGGCGCCGATGACCTTGTGGATGCTGTCCGGAGACTTGAAGCGTTGAAGGCAATCCGTAAGACGAAGAACTTTGATCCCCTCGCCGTCTCCTTCAAGCGCATTCGGAAGATTGTTGAGAAGGCCGGGAATCCGGAGGGATGGCGTCTGCCTGCGGTGAAGCCTGAGCTTTTCAAGGAGACTGCTGAGAGCGAGCTCCACAGCGCGGCAACTGCGGCCGCGAAGCGTGCGGTTGGCGAGCGTCGCGCAGGGAAGTACAAGGAAGCGCTCCATGCCATTGCAGAGATGCGCCCGGCAGTGGACCGCTTCTTCGAGAGCGTCCTCGTGATGGCGGAAGACCCGGATGTCCGCCGGAACCGATTGACACTTCTCGATCAATTACTGCGTGAGTTCTCAACCATCGCCGATTTTTCTGAAATCGCCGCAGGAGACTCCCGCTGAATCGTAAAATGAAGTTTTACTTGAACTATCGAATTTTGTTTTCCGTTTTTGTTATTCGTCGGCGCGCCGACAAAAACAGAATTTCATGTTTCACAGCAATTTGAAAATCCACGGGAGGAATTTTCAGTGAGGAAATACGTTTATTTTTTTGGCGCCGGCAAAGCTGAAGGCGACGGCGAGATGAAAGAGATTCTCGGCGGTAAAGGCGCCGGCCTTGCCGAAATGACGCGCATCGGACTACCGGTCCCTGCGGGATTCACGATCTCCACGGAAACTTGTGACTACTACTTGAAGCACAACAAGAAGTATCCCTCTGAATTGCGCGCCCAAGTTGAGTCCAATCTGAAGCGCCTTGAAAAAGTGACCGGCAAGCGCCTCGGCGATCCCAAGGATCCCCTCCTGGTCAGCGTCCGGTCCGGCTCAGCGCGCTCCATGCCCGGCATGATGGAGACGATTCTGAACCTAGGCCTGAATGACCGCTCCGTCGCAGCCCTTGCCAGGAACACGAAGAACGACCGATTCGCTTACGACGCTTTCCGCCGCTTCGTGCAAATGTATTCGAGCGTCGTCATCGGACTTCCGAAGGAAGAACTTGAGCAGCTGCTGCGCGACATGAAGAAGCGCAACGGTTTCACCGACGATACGCAAGTGACAGCCGAGGCTTGGCGCGACCTTGTGACCCAGTACAAGGCCCACTTTCTGAGAAAGACAGGGAAGAAGTTTCCTGAGGATCCGCTTGAACAGCTCTGGGGTGCCATCGGGGCTGTATTTGAATCGTGGATGGCTGAGAAGGCAGTCACCTATCGCCGCGTGGAGAGAATCACTGGTCTTCTCGGCACGGCCGTCAATGTGGTCCAGATGGTCTTCGGAAATACCGGCGACAATTCCGGTACTGGCGTCTGCTTCACCCGCGACCCTTCCACGGGTGAGAAAACCTTTTATGGCGATTACCTCGTCAACGCGCAAGGCGAAGATGTTGTCGCGGGCATCCGCACGCCTATGCACCTCACGGAAATGGCGCGGTTGATGCCGAAGGTTTATGGCCAGCTTCTCAAAGTTCGAGCGTTACTTGAGAAACATTACCGCGACATGCAGGACATGGAGTTCACCGTAGAGGACGGCACGCTCTACATGCTCCAGACGCGCACAGGAAAGCGCGCTCCCTCCGCAACCTTTCGCATTGCAGTGGACATGGCCAATGAAAAACTCATCACACGCGAAGAAGCTCTCGGCCGCGTAAAGTCCGAAGACATCGAGCGCCTGTTTTACCCTGTGATCGACAGCAAGATCTCGCGCGCCGATCTGCTCAAGCGCAAGTTGGCGGAGGGGATTAACGCCGTGCCCGGCGCCGCCTCCGGGCGCGCCGTCTTCACAGCGCACGAAGCGGAGGAATGGGCGCGCAACGGCGAGAAGGTGATTCTCGTGCGTCGTGAAACGAGTCCGGAAGATGTTGGCGGGATGTTCGTTGCGCAGGGAATTCTCACAGCCACGGGAGGGAAGACCAGCCATGCTGCGGTGGTCGCTCGCGGCTGGGGCAAATGCTGCGTGGTGGGTTGCGAAGCCATCGACGTTGACTACAGCAAGAAACAGATGGCCGTGAAGGGACGAATCATCAAGCAGGGCGATTGGATCACCCTTGATGGAAATGATGGCGCGGTTCTCGAAGGTCAGGTCGCACTGGTTATGCCGGAGCTCCCCCCGGCTTATTACACGCTCATGAAGTGGGCTGATGGAATCCGCCGCCTCGGCGTGCGCACCAACGCCGATACTCCTCATGACGCGGTGAAGGCGCGTGAAATGGGCGCGGAAGGAATCGGCCTTTGCCGCACCGAGCACATGTTCTTCAAGGATTTTGAGCAGCCTGAGAAGAGCACCGAGCGCCAGCTGGCCATTCAGGAAATGATCGTTGCTGACGACGCCGAGGCCCGCAAAAAGGCTCTCGGAAAGTTGCTCCCGTTTCAGCGCCGCGACTTTATCGGGATCTTCAAGGCCATGAACGGTTGGCCGGTAACCATCCGCCTGTTGGATCCGCCGCTACACGAGTTTGTCCCCCACGAGCGGGACAAGCAACAGGAACTCGCCGACAAGATTGGCGTGAGTGTGGAGACCGTCGCCCGCCGCGT
Source organism: Terriglobia bacterium (assembly GCA_041476305.1). Taxonomy (GTDB): domain Bacteria; phylum Acidobacteriota; class Terriglobia; order Acidiferrales; family UBA7541; genus DASTCZ01. Next base: position 480 of record JBGOTC010000211.1, on the reverse strand, counting down.
CGAACAATTGCACGAAGCGAACCCCATGCTTGGCCACCGGGGCTGCCGTCTCTCCATAACCTATCCGGAAATCCTGGAAATGCAGGTCCGCGCGATTATCGAAGCGGCGATCGAATGCAAGAAATCAGGAGTTAAAGTTTTACCTGAGATCATGCATCCACTCACTCTTGATCGGAAGGAGCTTCAGATCCTCACAGATGCCACTCGCCGCGTGGCAAGTGAAGTAATGCGCGAGAACAGCATGAAGGTGGAGTACCTGGTCGGCACCATGATCGAGCTTCCTCGCGCCGCGTTGCTTGCCGATCAAATTGCCGAGGTCGCCGAGTTCTTTTCTTTCGGCACCAACGACCTCACGCAGACGACTATGGGCCTCTCGCGCGATGACGCCGGCCGCTTCTTGCCGGACTACGTTGACGAAAAGAAGGCCGGCATTTTCAAGGACGACCCCTTCCAGACTCTGGATACCGAGGGAGTCGGCAT
>JBGOTC010000210.1:0-5909 GCA_041476305.1 Terriglobia bacterium | reverse complement strand
TCACCGAACGCGTGGCCGACGAAATGTTCAAGGCTCTGGAGCAGCAGGACAAGGAAGGCGTCATCAATCCGATTTACGTCATGGCCGATTCGGGCGCCCGCGGCTCGAAGCAGCAGATCCGCCAGCTCTCGGGCATGCGCGGTCTGATGGCCAAGCCTTCGGGCGAAGTCATTGAGACGCCCATCACATCAAACTTCCGCGAAGGCCTCACCGTGCTGCAATACTTCATCTCCACGCACGGCGCGCGTAAAGGCCTGGCGGATACGGCATTGAAGACCGCCGATTCCGGCTACCTGACGCGCCGGCTCGTGGACGTTGCCCAGGACGTTATCATCACCGAACTCGATTGCGGCACCTCGGAAGGCATCTACGTGGAGCCGATCCTCGAGCAGGGCAAAAAGGAAGTCGAGCCGTTGCGCGACCGCGTGGTAGGCCGCGTCTCGCTCGAAAAGATCAAGGACTTCGAGGGCACCGTCATCGTCGAGGTCAATCAGGAAATCTCGGAAGAACTGGCCAACGCCATCCAGGCCGCGGGCGTCATGCGCGTCAAGATCCGCTCCGTGCTCACCTGCGAATCCCGCCGGGGAGTCTGCGCGCGGTGCTACGGCCGCAACCTCGCCAGCGGCCGCATGGTGGAAATGGGCGAAGCCGTGGGAGTCATTGGAGCGCAATCCATCGGCGAGCCCGGCACACAGCTCACCATGCGGACTTTCCACATCGGCGGAACAGCAAGCCGCGTGGCCGAGCAATCGGAACTCGAAGCGCGAAGCTCCGGCGCGGCCAAGTTCGTTGACCTGAAGACGGTCAGCGGGCGCGGCGGCTCCACCATCGTCATGAACCGCAACGGGCACGTCGCCGTTGTGGACGAGAAGGGCCGCGAAAAGGAACGCCACGAAGTGCCCTACGGCACGCGTCTGCTGGTCGAAGAAGGCCAGGCTGTGCAGATGGGGCAGAAGATGGCGGAGTGGGATCCCTACACCTTCTCCATCCTCACGGAAGTGGGCGGCTCGGTGCAGTTCAAGGACCTGCAGCCCGGCATCACCATTGAGGAGCAAGTGGACGAAGTCACGGGCTTGTCTCAGAGCGTCGTCCAGTTGCCGCCGGGCGACGAGAAGCACCAGCCGACGCTTTTGATTCGCGATTCGGCCGGCCGCGCTCGGAAAAAGTACTTGATGCCTTCCCGCGCTCATTTGATGGTCACCGACGGGTTCGACGTCATGCCCGGGGACGTGCTGGCGAAGATCCCGCGTGAAACCACCAAGACCAAGGACATCACCGGCGGGTTGCCGCGCGTCGTGGAACTGTTCGAGACGCGCAAGCCGAAGGACCCTGCCGTCATCAGCGAAATCGACGGCCTCGTGAAATACGGCGAAGTCAGCAAGGGTCTGCGCAAAATTTACGTCGAAAGCGAGGATGGGAAAACGCAGAAGGAGTATTCCGTCCCTCGCGGTGTGCACATTCAGGTGCAGGAAGGTGAGCGCGTCAAGGCGGGCGAGCCGCTGATTGACGGCCCGCTCAACCCGCACGACTTGCTGGCAGTTTTGGGCGAGCGCTTTACGCAGGCCTACCTGGTGAACGCCATCCAGGAGGTTTACCGCCTGCAGGGCGTGACCATCAACGACAAGCACATCGAGACCATCGTCCGGCAGATGATGCGCTGGGTGAAGGTGGAAGACGTCGGCGACACCACCATGCTGCTCGAGGAACAGATTGACAAGTTCCGCTTCCGCGAGGAGAACGACCGCATTATTGAGAACGGTGGCCGCCCCGCTACCGGCCGCCCACTGCTCCTCGGCATCACCAAGGCCTCGCTCTCCACTGACTCGTTTATTTCCGCGGCGAGCTTCCAAGAGACCACGCGCGTGCTCACCGAAGCGGCAGTGGCCGGCAAGGTGGATTACCTCAGGGGCCTCAAGGAAAACGTCATTATGGGCCGCCTGATCCCCGCCGGCACGGGTCTCGAGTGGTACCGCAACATCCAGTTGCTCACCGAAGTGCCTGAGCCTGTTCTTTCCGAGGATGCAGCAACACCGGACCTTTCACCGGAAGAAGCGGCCGCACTGGATTTCCTGCGCAAGGACGCCAACGGAGCAACCGCCGAAGGCTAGGCAGCAACGCGACTCGATTCAAAGATCGGCCCGGCCATCGCAAGATGACCGGGCCGTTTCTTTCCTTGCGGTGATTATTTTTTCTTGGGGGGAGTGATTGGCGTTGCGGCGCGGCCATCGACGCCGAAGTCCCAGATGTAGAAGTTGATCCCCTCGGGCAGGACCACGGCCAGTGCGTATTCGCCGGGCTCGAGAGCTTGCGTCACAGTGAATCGATATACTCCCGGGGCGATCTGCCATTTCAGGATGCTGATGGTGTTTCGCCGCGCGTCCACGTCGCCGACGATATCCGTGTTAATCCATTCCACCAGCCGCACACTTCCCTTTTCCGTGGTGCGGATCAGCTCGATTTCCGGTTCCGCATCCTCGGCGGTGCGGTAGTAGAACTGCAATTCCACGTTGGGCAGACGGACCGCCGAATGTTTGCCCTTGAGTTCCAGATGGTGCCGCTGGGGCACAATGGGGATGGGCATCAAAATTCTGCCGATTTCCCGGCCCTTATCGAGTTTGATCTCCGTCATATTCTGCTGGAGCGGGATGACCTTGTTCTCCGCAATGGCGTACATTCCGGGTTCATCGGGAAGGATCACCCCCGGAGCGATTTGCAGGCTGGCGTCAACGTCCAGCTCCTGCACCGCATTCTGGTTGCGCTCCCGCGTCCGCACGGTGTCGCTGAATTCCTTTTCTTTCTTGGCCTGCTCCGCCTCGAGCTTGGCAGTAGCGTCCCAATCCACCATGGAGGCGGGAATCTCTTCCCAGGCCGAGCGCTCCACGCTGTAATACCGCACGCTTTCGCCCTTGCGCTCGTAGCTGCGAACGATCAGGAAGTCTCCATTGGTCATGCAAAGTTTCTTGCCCCGTGGTAGGAATGCCGTGGCGGGCAAACCCTTGCCATCCTTCTCATTCTTTTCGGCCTGGGAGTCCTTCTGCGCCGGCGGGGGCGGTGGTGACTGCTGCTGCGCGCACAATGAGCCTAGCGGCCCCACAGCCAGCGCGAGCCAGCCTGCAATCCGGATGAACGAAGCTATTCTTTGAGGCTTCACGCGGTTCTCTTGCTGCACGCAACGGTGATCATCAGCTTGTCACCTGCATTATCGTTGCAACTTAGGATGCTCCTTCAGCCCGAGGGGGTTTGTTTCCCCTTTCGGCTTTCATCCCGAGCACCTTGACTTTCAGCATAATCCTGCCGCAACCGAGGGGCAACCATCCCGTCCAACCGGGAGGCTAATTCAATTGCTCCCGCGTTGGCGGCTCGCCGCCAGTGTGGTAGATTCCCGAAACACTGAAGAAACCAAAGTCCGGAGGAGAAATGAAGAACTCGATTCATGCACATGGCCGGAAGTTAAGATGGTTCGCGCTGCCGTTCGTAACCGGAGCGCTCGTCTTCTGGATGGGGACCGCCGGGCCGGCCACCGGACAGGACAAGCCAAAGTCGGAATCGTTCGACATCGTCCCAGTGGCGAACGGAGTCTATGCGGCCATTGGCAAGAACGGTGTTTTCGGGAACGGCGCATTTATCGTCGGCCAGGAGGGCGTGCTGGTGGTGGATACGCAGGCGCGTCCGAGCTGGGCGCGTGAGTTGATCAAGGAGATCGCCAAGGTCACCGACAAGCCGGTGCGCTACGTGGTGAATACGCATTGGCACGGCGACCACACTTTGGGCAATCAGGCATACCTCGCGGAATTTGGCGCGGGAGTCGAGTTCATCGCCCAGACCAACACGCGCGACGACCTCATTAATAAGGGAGTCCCCTCGCTCGAGACGCAACTCACCAAGACCGTGCCCGACAACATTGTAGCGATGAAGAAGATTCTCGCCGAGGGGAGAGACGCGCAGGGCGCTCCCCTCACGGATGCCAATCGCGCGCAGACGGAAACACAACTCAAGTCGCAAGAGTCAAATCTCGAAGAGCTGAAGAGCGCGCACATCATCCCTTCCACCATAACTTATGACACAACCCTTGTGCTGCACCTGGGGGACCGCGATATTCAACTCCTGCACTGGGGGAACGCCCACACGCGCGGTGACTCCGTGGTCTTTCTGCCGAAAGAGCGCGTCGTCATCACCGGCGACTTGCTGACCAACGGGATCCCCGTGATGCGCAACGCTTATCCTGTGGAATGGATCGCCACGCTCGACGCCATCAACAAACTCGATTGGGCCTCCGCCATCCCCGGCCACGGAAATGTGCAACCGGGCAAGGCGCAACTCGAAAAATTGCTTTCTTATATGCGGGAGATGGTCGCCGCGGTGCGCGATGCCGCTGCGAAGGGCGCGACGATGGAACAGGCGGAAAAATCCATCGACCTCACCAAGTACAAGCCCGATTTTCCGAATTTCGACGCTGGCAGCAAGGCGGCCATCGACCGCACCTGGAACCAGGTCACCGGAAAACCCATGGAGTAGCCCCCAGAAACAAAAATGGCGTTCCGAAAAACTCAGGAACGCCGGTGACCCCCAGGCCGGTAAGGCCGTTCAGTATTTAGTGCCTCAAATTCGGATAGAGGACGGTCAGAACCATCAGGTCAGAGAGAGTGAACAGCAGCCGCTCGGCCTGTTGCTCAGCCGCTTCCGCCGCGCGCGCGAGGAAACCGAGACGGCGGCTCTGCGCAAGCGAACGCAGGTCATCGAGACCGATCCCGGTCAGGAGGGAGACTTCATCCTCCGTAAAGAGTTTCTGACTTGATCTGACCCTTACCACTTGGATCGCTCCTCCACTTACTTGGATGCTGCGGCCATGTTAGAGGCTGCTTTATTTCCCTGCAATAGTTCTTCCGTTCTAGTCGCCAATGAGACAAGAGGACTAGACTCCCTACAATTCATTCGCATGCAAGCATTTAGCACTAAATACGGTGGGAGACTTTGAATTGTTCCAGGCCGCCTGGCCCCTACCTGTGGAAAAATCTACCAATTCTTGTAGAAGAGATACAGTTTTTGTCATTCAGGGAGCGCAACCACTTGCGCAAATGCGGAAATCACGAATTCTGCGCCGCCAGTTCAAAGGCGTTGGCGATTTGCATGACGCGAGCCTCGCCAAAATGCGGTCCAAATATCTGCAAACCCACCGGCAGCCCGTCCGGCGTCGGCCCGCACGGGACGGAGATCCCGGGGATGCCCGCGAGAGATCCTGTAACCGTATAGATATCAGACAGATACATGGCCAATGGGTCTTCTGTCTTCTCCCCCAATTTGAAAGCTGGCACAGGTGAGGTTGGCGTCACGATGGCATCCACTTTCGCGAAAGCCTCGTGAAAATCGCGCGTGATCAACGCGCGCACTTGCTGGCCTTTGCGGTAATACGCATCGTAGTAGCCCGCCGAAAGAACGTAGGTCCCCAGCACAATGCGGCGCTTCACCTCCGCGCCAAAACCCGCGCCGCGAGTCTTGCGGTACATCTCCATTAGTGTCGAACCGTTCACGCGCAGTCCGAACCGCACACCGTCATATTTCGCCAGGTTGGAGCTCGCCTCCGCCGTAAGAATGATGTAGTACACGGCGATGGCGTACTCCGTGTGCGGCATGCTGATTTCGATGAGCTTGCAACCCAATTTCTCCAGCGTCCCAATCGCCGCTTCCACATTCTTGCGCACCGCAGGGTCAATGCCCGGCCCGAAATATTCGCGCGGGATTCCGAGGCGCAGGCCGGTAATGGGCTTCTCGAGAGTGGCCGTGTAATCCGGGACGGGAACGGGCGTGGATGTGGAATCATTCGCGTCGCGGCCTGCGATCACGTTCATCATCGTGGCGGCGTCGCGGACGTTCGTCGTGAATGGCCCGATCCGGTCGAGTGAGGATGCCAG
>JBGOTC010000209.1:0-5922 GCA_041476305.1 Terriglobia bacterium | reverse complement strand
CCGATCGCTGGCCGGGCGCGGGACCGCTGGGAGCCATCGCGACAGCCCTTGAAGCCGCGCGCGAGCCGCGAGCAGTGATCCTCGCGTGCGACCTTCCGTATCTCACGGCAGACTGGCTCATCTGGCTTTTCCATCGAGCGGCTGATTCGCCCGCGGATATCGTCTTGCCCGAAACCGCGCGCGGCCTCGAACCGCTTTGCGCCGTCTATCGCTCGAATTGCGCGAGAGTATTCACCGCGGCTCTCAATCGCGGAGTGCGCAAAGTCACCGATGCTTTCGTTGGATTGAATGTGGATCGCATTCAGGAAAATGATTGGCGGAAGTTCTCTGCGGACGGAAATCTTTTTCACAACATGAATACTCTCGAGGACTACGAACAAGTCAGGGATCAATCGCCGGAGTCCAGGCGTTCTTCCCCCGAATAAATCACGAACCGCTTTCCCCTTAGGAATCCGACCAGCGTAAGCCGCATCCGCCGCGCCAGCTCCACCGCCAGGCTCGATGGCGCGGAAACGCTCGCCACCACGGGAATCCCAGCCACAATCGCCTTCTGCACAATCTCGAATCCCCCGCGCCCGCTCACCATCATCGCGCAATCATTCAATGGCAACCGCCCGGCCCGCAACGCCCAGCCAATCACCTTGTCCACCGCGTTGTGCCGCCCGATATCTTCGCGCAGCGCCAGTAGCGCGCCCGCGCTGTCGAAAAGCGCCGCCGCGTGCAGTCCGCCGGTTCTTCCAAACGTATCCTGCGAAGCCCTCGCCAGCTCCGGCAACCGGCAGAGCACCACCGTCGAAATCCGGAATCCTGCCTCAAGCGAGCGCACGCCGCGCGCCCGCACCGCATCAATCGAAGCCTTGCCGCAAACTCCGCAGCTCGAATTCGCCGCAAACCTTCGGCGAAAGTGCGCGGCGGGAACCCTCGTTCCTCGCGCGAGTCGCACCCGCACAAGATTCTTCTTCCCTCGCGGAATCATGATTCCGCCAAGTTGCGCGCCGCTCCGGATAATTCCCTCAGTCAGGAGGAATCCGGCGGCAAGATCTTCATCGTGCCCTGGCGTCCGCATCGTAACAACAAGCGTGCGCTGCCCAATCTGGATTTCCAGCGGCTCTTCCGCCGCCAGATAGTCTTCCAACCTCCGCGACTTCCCCTCGCGCCATTCCGTGACTTGCGTGACTTTCACACTTCCGGGGGGTGAGGGCATATTCGCCTTCTAGGTTTCCATTTTCACGACAACCGGCGAGGGACTCACTTCTACGATCGCGTTGTAATCCGGAACCCCGCTCGCATCCAGACACCCGGAAGGAATCAACACATTCACTTCCGGCCAGTAACCCTGCAGGCTGCCCGGCTTGATTCGGTCAATGCGCGCGCGTCCCTTGAATTCGCCGCATTCGCTGCGCAACAAAACCACGTCTCCGTCCATGATCCCAAGCTTCGCCGCATCCTCAGCCGAAATCAGGATCGCATCGCGCCCCGCGCCGTTTTGCGGATCGCGCTTGCCGTACACCATGCTGTTGAACTGTTTTCCCCGTCTCGTTGAGAGAACGAACTTTCCCGGCGGCACTTGAGACTCGGGTAAATCCAGCGCGGAAAAGTGTCCCTTGCCATCCGGCGTCAGGAAACGCTCCTCCAACAGGCGCGCACCGCCATACTGGAAGTTGTCGCCCTTTTTCTTGAGCGCCGCGATCCCGCGGTATGTCGGGCAAACACGATCAATTTCTTCACGGATGTCCTGCGTGTCCCGCCACAGAAATGCGCGGGCGGCGCGCTCCGGATCGGCCTTGCGCGCAACCTGGACGGGAATCTCCCACTCATCGCGAGATTCGCCGGGACGCGGGCCAGGAATCTCTGGACTGTAAATCACGCGCCGCTCCGTGGAAGTTTCTGTTCCCCCGCCGCGCTGCTCGTAGCGTGTCCGAGAAGGCAGCAGCAACACAGTTTCCTCGGGAGGCACCAGCATCGTTGAACTCGCCAGAATATCCTGATGGATGCGCAACGGAATACACTCCAGCGCTTTGCGCACGCGCTCCGGCTCCGGCAGCACATCCAGAAAATTCCCGCCCGTTTGCCAAAGTACTTCAATCTCCCGCCGCTCGGCGGCGAAAATCATCTCTGAGGCCGGCATTCCCTTCCACGACGGAGGCTGAAATCCCCAGAACTCCGGTGCCGCGAATCGCCGCGCATTCTCTTCGTTAACCGCCGCGCCCATTGCATAGGACGAAGGAGAGCCGCCCATTTGCGCGCCGCCTTGCACGCCGCTGTGACCGCGAATGGGCATCAGACCTGTCTTCGGGCGGCCCACGTTTCCGCGGGCCAATTGCAGGTTCACAATTGCCCGCACGTTGTCGCTTCCATGGCGATGTTGAGTCACGCCCATGCTCCACACAATAATTGCCGAGCGCGCCTCGCCGAACGCCTTCGCAAACCGGAACATCTCCGCGCGAGTTTGTCCCGCGCTTTTCTCCAGTGTCTCCCAATCAAAGCTGCGCGCCTTCGCCTCCGTCGCATCCCAGTTCGTCGTGCGCGCCGCGATGAACTCGCGGTCCACCCGGTTGTTCTCCACCAGATGTTTCAACACTCCCGTGAAGAACGCGATGTCGCCGCCGGTGTGAATCTGGAAGAAGTCATCCGCGAAGCGCGTGCCGAACATCGCGCTCGCGGGAACCGACGGGACCCAATAACGTTCCATCCCCGGCTCGAAATAGGGATTTACGACGAACACTTTCGCCCCGGCCTTCTTTGCGTGGTAGAGATACTTCATCGCCACCGGCTGGTTGTTGGCGATGTTGCTGCCCACAAACACAATCAGGTCCGAGCCGATCCAATCCGAGTAGGAACACGTCGTCGCCGCGCAGCCGATGGTCTCCTGCAGCGCCGCGGTGCTCGGCGCGTGGCAAACTCGCGCGCTGGTGTCCACGTGATTCGTGCCGAAGAACCGCGCCACCTTCTGGTGCGCGTAATACGATTCGTTCGTCAGCCCGCGCGAAGTCATGTACCATGCGATGCGTTTCGGATCCGCTTTCTTCAGACCTTCCGCGGCAATGCGGATTGCTTCGTCCCACGCAATGCGCCGGAAACCCTTTTCCCCTTTGCGGCGAATCATCGGCACCGACAAACGTCCCAGATCGCGCAACTCCGCGCCGGACATTTCCTCGAGCGCCGCAACATCTTCCAGTTTGCGCGGGTCCATCGCGGGCATGGTGTTCACACGCAGCAGTTGCAATCGCACCGCGCAGAGATGAACGCCCTCGAGAGTCCAATCGCGAATACCGGTTGTGCCGAGCGCGCAGCCATCGCAGCAACCATCGCGGAGAATGCGCCACGCGTAACCCAGGTTGTCCCGGTTTTCCCAGATGGTGCGCGCGATATCGAAATAAGCGTTGGGATGCTGTTGGTTTAGACCGTAAGGAACAATGCTGACCCAGTTGCGGCGCTTTTTTTCAGGAGGAGTTTTTTCAGCGGAGGCCAAGGCTTAGCCCCCGCGTGTGTGCATCTCGAGGTGAGTGTCTTTGCGGAGCAATTCCACCGGCACAAAAACTCCGCGCGCGGGCTGCTCGGCTCTCAGTTCCGCGCCGCGGTCGGCGCGTCCAGCCCACACGCGGCTGATTTCCGCGGCAATATCATCTCGCGTCGCGCCGCCGCGCAAAAACCGGCGCAGGTCGGTGCCCTGCTTCGCATAGAGGCACAAATACCACAGGCCATCGGCGGTCAACCGGCTGCGGTCGCAGCGCCGGCAGAACGGTGCTGTCGTGGATGCGATAATCCCGAACACAGTGCCATCAGAAATCCGGAAACGCTCCGCGGGTGCGCTCGATTCTTCCCCAAGCGGTTCGATGCGTCCATAGCGCCGCTCCAGCGCCGCCAGTATTTCCGCACGCGAGAAAACCTTCTCCGGCGACCAATCGGTTGCCCCGCCGACGTCCATATACTCGATGAAACGCACTTCTGCATTGTTTTCACGCCCGAATTCGATCAGGTCGCAAAGCTCATCATCATTGAAGCCGCGCAATACCACGGCGTCGATCTTTGTTCCTTGAAATCCCGCTGTGCCCGCCGCGGCAATTCCCTCCAAAACATCCGCGTGTGAATCTTGCCGCACCAGCGCGCGAAACCGTTCCGGCCGCAACGTATCGAGACTGATGGTCAGTCGCCCCAGACCCGCATCCCGCAACGCGCGAGCCTGCGCCGCGAGCAACGTCCCATTTGTTGTGAGAGCCAAATCCTTTAGCTGCGCATTTCCCGCGAGCATCTTCACCAACACCGGCAAATCGCGACGCAACAGCGGTTCGCCGCCCGTCAACCGCACGCGCGTCACTCCCAAATCCGTGAATACGCCTACGAGGGAAGTGATCTCCTCGAAGGTGAGCAATTCCTCGCGCGGCAGCCAGGTGTAGTCCTCGAGCGGCATGCAGTATTGGCAGCGCAGGTTGCACCGGTCCGTGACCGACAGGCGCAGGTTGCGCAGCGGCCGCCCGAGCGTGTCGGTCAGCGCTTCCGGCTTCATGAACGCCTGCTCAGGTGTGTTCTTCATCGCCAACGGAAACTTTCATCTTAATCTTCGCCAACTAGACCGTCAATTCGGCCTTACTGTGGTCGAAAGAGATCGTATTCTTGGCTCTTCGACTGCGACAACATCAATAATATGGTTCTCGCAGGCCACCTCTACATGTCGAAGCGGGCCGGGGTATTCTTTGCTAGCGAAGGTCGCACGCGAGACATAGTCAAGAAAGTCCGATCTGGAAAATTCTCGAACTCTCTTTCCGGAAAGCAGTTCGTCGTTGTCTCCGTTTCTTGAATATGACTCGTTCCGCACTGAATAAGCGACATACTTTTCCCACGTAATTTCAAATTTGCCTCCGTGCGCGGCTGGCTCGATAGGTCGGCCTACATGCTGGATGCCGCCCGGTTCATTAAACACAGTCTCGGGGCCCGCGATCCCTTCAACCACGACTAATCGCAACCCATTCGTCTGAATCTCCTCAATACTCTCGAGAAACAAATAACTGAATGCGTCGATTTCGATTGCATGGCCATCCATTTCTCGATGTCCCCTTCTCAGCCCTCGTCCGCGTACTGCGTCTTCAATTTCGCCAGCACGGTGGGATCTGCCAGCGTAGTCGTGTCGCCGAGGATGCGTCCTTCCGCGATATCCCGCAGCAGGCGGCGCATGATTTTCGCGCTGCGAGTCTTCGGCAGCTCGCTCACAAAGAAAATGTCGTCGGGCTTGGCGATGGCGCCGATTTTTGTGGCCACGTGCTGGCGCAACTCTTCCTTCAGCTTTTCGCTGGCCTGCGCGGATTCTTTCAGCGTCACAAAAGCCGAAATCCCCTGCCCTTTCAGTTCGTGCGTGCGGCCAATGACCGCGGCCTCCGCCACCGATGGATGATCCACCAGAGCGCTTTCCACTTCATACGTTGAAATTCGATGCCCCGCAACATTCATCACGTCATCCACACGCCCCAGGAGCCACAGGTAGCCGTCTTCATCCATCTTGCAACCGTCGCCGGTGAAATATTTTCCGGGATAGCGCGACCAATAATTTTGCACGTAGCGTTCGGGATCTCCATAAATCGTGCGCAGCATGGAAGGCCACGGGCGGGTCAGCACCAGATAGCCGCCCTGGCCGGGCGCGACCTTGTTTCCCTTCTCGTCCACCACTTCGGCTTCGATGCCGGGAAACGGCCGCGTGGCCGAGCCGGGTTTGGTGGCCACAATTCCCGGCAGCGGAGTGATGAGGATCATTCCGTTTTCCGTTTGCCACCAGGTATCCACAATCGGGCACTGCTCGTGGCCGATGTTCAGGTGATACCACATCCACGCTTCCGGATTAATCGGCTCGCCGACTGTCCCAAGAAGGCGCAAGGATTTCAGGCTGTGTTTCGCAGGCCACTCCGTTCCCCATTTCATGAACGTGCGGAT
>JBGOTC010000208.1:0-5952 GCA_041476305.1 Terriglobia bacterium | reverse complement strand
CCATCGCCGGCCATTTCGTGGACACGCGCGACCTGGACGCGGCGCAAGCGGAGCAATGATGAAGCCCTTCTCCCAGCACACCGGTCTTGTCGCGCCGCTCAACCGCGTGAACGTGGATACCGACCAGATGATTCCCAAGCAATTCCTGAAGGGACTCACGCGCGAGGGTTACGGGCGTGTCCTCTTCTACGACTGGCGGTATCTCCCAGGTGAAAAACCGAATCCGGATTTCGAGCTAAACGCTCCGCGCTATCAAGGCGCCTCCGTTTTGCTTGCCGCCGCGAACTTCGGCTGTGGCTCCAGCCGCGAACACGCGCCCTGGGGAGTGCTGGACTACGGTTTCCGCGTCATCATCGCGCCGAGCTACGCCGACATTTTCTTCAACAACTGTTTCAAGAACGGCATCCTGCCCGTCACGCTCTCTCAGGAAGAAGTGGACGAACTCTTCAAGCGCACGGAGCAAAACCTTGGCTACACGCTTACGGTGGATCTGCCGTCGCAGACCGTGACTGACGCGAAGGGGTTGAAGTATTCCTTTCAGGTGGACCCTTTCCGCAAGAACTGTCTGCTCAAGGGGCTCGACGATATCGGCCTCACGCTCGAGCATGAGGCCGATATTTCGGCCTTCGAGAGCAAACACGCCACCCGCGTCGCGCAATATGCTCCCGTGGACATGAAGTTTGCCGCCCCGCAGAAATAGAGGAGTCCTCCATCCATGAAAATTCTTTCGCGACTGGCTTTTTCAGCGCCCATCCTTGTCGCGCTTCTTCCGCTGGCGCAACCGGTCGCTGCGCAATCCACTCCCCCCGCAGTCTATGAACCGCCTGTCCAGCACGAATTCGTCATCCACGAATTCAAGGCTGAAAGCGGCGTGACTCTCCCGGACGCGAAGATTGTTTATGGGACTTACGGTCGCTTGAACGCCGCGAAGGATAATGTCGTCCTCCTCCCTTCCCATTACATGGCCCCTTTTCGTGGCTACGAGTGGCTCATCGGCCCCGAGCGCGCCCTTGATCCCGCAAAACTTTTTCTCGTCTGCACGGAGCTGTTCGGCAATGGCCGCTCTTCCTCGCCCAGCAATACTCCCGAACCATTTCACGGGCCGCGCTTCCCTGTCATGACCATCCGCGACAACGTCGAAGCAGTGCATCGACTTCTCACCGAGGAATTGCACATCACTCACCTTCGCGCCATCATCGGTTTTTCCATGGGAGCGCAGCAGGCCTTCCAGTGGGCGGTCAGCTACCCAACATTTGCGGATCGCATCGTCGCTACCTCCGGCACCGCGAAAACCTATCCGCACGGCATCGTGCGCCTCGAAGGCCAAATCGCAGCCATCGCCACTGACCCGGTCTTCAACAATGGTGATTTCACCGCGCCGCCCTCCAAGGGCATTGAAGCCTTCGGTACGGTCTGGCTAGCGTGGCTTTATTCTCAGGAGTGGTGGCGACGCGAATTGTGGCGCGCCAATGCGCCCGCGGGAACCACCTTCGAGCAATACCTCCAGAATCGCCGCACTCATTTTCTGAACAATGCGGACGCCAATGACCTCATCCTGCAGATGCGTACATGGGAGCGCCACGACGTCGGCGCCACGGCCGGATTCAATGGAGATGTCGAGCGCGCCCTGCGCTCCATCAAAGTTCCATTTCTCTACATGCCCAGCGAAACCGATTTGTACTTCCCCATCGGAGATGCGCGTTACGAAGCAGCCTTCATTCCTGGCGTCACGCTCGCGCCCATCCCTTCACTCTGGGGGCACACGGCCGGGGCAGCCAGCAATCCCGCCGACCTCAAATTCCTGAATGAGACCATCTCCCGCTTCCTGGCCACCGATCATTAAACTCTGCTCCCTGTACTCTCGACCACATCGCTTGCTCTTCCCTATCTGTCCTCTCGTACTCTTGCACGCACCAAATCCCGCTCCCTAACATCGTGCTTGTCGCGGTCTTCGGGGGCTGATTCGCATGCGTTTGCGCTTCCGTTCGTGGAGCGGGTTGGATAGCTATCGCTCCGCCAGAACTCTGCTCACCGTCGGAATCGTCGCCCTCCTTTATTTCCTCGCGGGCAAATTTGGTCTATCGCTTGCGCTTGTCCACGCCAGCATCTCACCAGTTTGGCCCGCCACCGGGATCGCACTCGTCGCTCTCTTAGTACTCGGGTACGACGTCTGGCCCGGCGTTTTCCTGGGCGCTTTCCTTGTCAATGTCACCACCGCGGGAAGTGTCGCCACGTCACTCGGGATCGCGACGGGCAATACGCTCGAAGCGCTGATGGGCGCCTACCTGGTGAATCGATTCGCCAACGGAAGCGACGCCTTCAGCCGCACTCGCAGCATTCTGAGATTCACTTTCCTCGCCGCCATGCTCAGCACGGGGGTCGCCGCAACGTTTGGCGTCACGAGCCTCTGCCTCGGCGGGTTTGCCAGTTGGGCGAACTATCGCTCCATGTGGTGGACCTGGTGGCAAGGCGACGCTGTGGGCGCATTGGTGGTCGCCCCTGTCCTCCTCCTTTGGATCAAGGATCCGCGCCCTGGTTGGAACTGGAAGCAGAGCATGGAAGTTGCCGCGCTCCTCGGCCTTTTCGAGATGATTGGCATCACCATCTTCGGCGATCTCCCCATTTCGCCGGTGCGCGGCCTTCCCGTTGAGTTTCTCTGCATCCCCGTGCTCATCTGGATTGCCGTGCGCTTCGGTCCACGTGAATCCGCGGCCAGCGTGGCCATCCTCTCCGGCCTCGCTATCTGGGGCACCATGCACAACAACGGCCCGTTTATTCGGCCTTCGCGAAATGAATCGCTGCTCTTGTTACAGGCCTTCATGGGCGTCATGTCCATCATGACCCTCGTTCTCGCCGAGGAGGTCTCTGCGCGCAAGAAATTCATGGCCCGGCTGGAAAGAATGGCCCTCACAGACCCTCTCACCGGCCTCGCAAATTACCGGCGGCTGTTGGATTTCCTGGAAGCGGAAATAGTTCGCAGCGACAGGACTCTCCGATCCTTCGCGATTTTGCTTTTTGATTTGGACGGCCTGAAGCAAATCAATGATGCTCGCGGTCACAACACGGGAAGCCGGGCTCTGCTGCGGCTTGCCAACGTCTTGCGCGTCCATTCCCGCGCTGTGGACCTCGCCGCCCGCTACGGTGGCGACGAATTCGTCATCGTCCTCCCGGAATCCGATCTCGCCATCGCGCAAACCGTCGCCGCCCGCATTGCCCGGCGCTTGGCCGCGGATACCGAGGCTCCGCCAATTTCCGCCAGCATGGGTTCCGCCATTTTCCCCGAGGACGGCCAAAGCATCTCCGAGTTGCTTGAGGCCGCCGACCGCGCCCTCTACGCCGCCAAACGCGCGGCGAAGGTAATAACATCGCCCGCTAATCCCGTGCCCGAAGCGACTCCAAAGCCCAACTTTGAAGAGTCACCCAAACCGGAAAAAGTCAGCGATCATGAAAAGGGCCCCTCGACTGTCAAAAATCGCTCATCATCCGGTACTCTGTTCTGAATGCTTCTTAATTCTCGAAAGGCTGTCGCTGACTTCACTCTGAGTACCGCGTAGTGCTTTAATACCCCCATGCACCGCCGCCTTCTCAGAGTCATTCTTTGCCTTCTCACAATCGTCGCGGTCGCAACATTTGCGCAAAATCCGGCGACTCCCAAACGTATCGTCCTCCGCGTCGGCACGGTCCTCGACGGCACCGGCGGATTCATCCACAACACGCGCATCGTCATCGAAGGCTCCAGGATTGTCGCCATCGACTCGGAATCCGGTCCGGTGGATTACGACCTCAGCCGTTTCACCGTGATGCCCGGTTGGATTGACGCGCATGTGCACATCACCTGGAGCTTCGGCCCGGACGGCAAGAATGCCAACCAGAGCGTCGCAACTCCGGAGGCCACTATTGCTGCAGCCAACAATGCGCGCCTGACTCTCCTCGCGGGCTTCACAACTGTTCAGAGCGTCGGCACGCCCGGCGATGTTCCTCTGCGCGACGAAATCAATAAAGGACTGCTTTCCGGCCCGCGCATCCTCACCGCCAATGACCCCATCGCCGGACGCGGCCCGGCGACCGGCACGCCCGAAGAACTCCGAGCCTTTGTGCGCAAGCAAAAGTATGCGGGTGCGGACGTCATAAAGATTTATGCCGCGGGAGGGATGCGCACGGGGCCGGCGACTCTTTCGCAGGAGCAGTTGGACGCCGCCTGCGATGAAGCGAAGAAGCAGGGACTGCGCACTGTCGTCCACGCCATGCGCGAGGCTGTCCGCATGGCTACCCTTGCGGGATGCACGCAAATCGAGCACGGGTTGGGAGCGAGCGAGGACGATTTGAAATTGATGGCCGAGCGCGGAACGTTTTTGGATCCCCAGGGCGGTCTTTTGGTCGAAACCTACATTCAATTCAAGGAGAAATACGCCGGGTCACCCTTCTACCCCGCCACTCCGGAGGGCTTCGCCGGGTACGCTGAGCTCCTCCCCATTGTTCACGACTTCTTTAAGCGCGCAGCCAAAATCCCCGGCTTGAAAATTGTTTTCGGCACAGACGCCGTTGCCGGCGCCCACGGCCACAACGCCGAGGAATTCATCGATCGCGTCCGCGACTGCGGAGTCGCCCCCCTGGATGCCTTGGTCTCCGCAAATTCACTTGCGGCAAAGGCTCTCGGCTTGTCCGATCAAATCGGGTTCATGGGAGTCGGACATGAAGCCGACATCATCGCCCTCGATGGCGATCCCTTGAAGGACATCACCGCCGTCCGCCGCGTCGTCTTCGTCATGAAAGGCGGCGGCGTGTACAAGAATGTTCATCCGTAATCGATCTGCGCGGTATTGTATTTGAAGCTTGAGCCTAGGGTTGGTCGTGAGATGTCAAATAGAACATCCAAAGTGACCTTGTGGGGGAAATCACTATTGGCCACGTCGGCCGTATTCGGGAGCCTCTATTACGTCCTTTTCAAGCTACAGGTCCCTGATTCGCTTGCTTTCCCTATTCTGTTTATCTTGATATTCCCTGGGATTCTGCCGTTCCTCCCCTATATCGTGCTCCATGGGCACAACACGTGGGATGGGATTTATGTCCTGTCAATTCTTCTAAATTGGCTTTTCTACACCTGGGCTGTCCATTTCGTAATCGTCCGGTGGAGAAATCGCAAACGCTAAGGCTTCATGTGAGTCATTCACAGGAGGAAGTTGACTATCACTCTCAAGCGCTCCACCCTCCGCGCCTTCGCCGAGCGAAACGCAGCGGAATGGTACTGCCACGACTCGAGGCGAGACATGGCCGGCTCGCGAGCTGCCCCTCACCTTCAATTCGAACGAGCCGATCGAGAAGCGATTTCGCATTAGAAGGCCCGGTCCAGCGCGCGATTCGAATGAATTTCGTGTCTCGTTCTCCCGTTCGAATAGATATCTATAGAGTTAACTATTGACAAATGTATAACATTCAGCTAACATGCTGCATGTTTGCTCCGCGGATGACCATCGTTCCGCGTTGCCACCTGCCAAGAACAACCTTCCCGAATCATAAACTCTTATGGCTCATACTCTTGCGCAATTTCGCGTCTGTAAATACTTACGGCTCATACTCTTGCAGAAAGATGGGGATGGGGGGATACGAGGTTGAGGTTCGGAAGTTGTTGAAATCGAGGGCCTTACTTCTCTGCCGGAATCATCATCTCCGCTCTTTAGGACTACTCCACCGCCGATTCGGGAGCCACCGGCGCGCCGCCCATCACTTCCGCCAGCACAATTCCCGCGAGGATAAGCGCCGCCCCGGCCAACGCGCGCCCCGAGAGCACTTCGCCCAGCATCACGTAGGACGTCACTCCGGCGAAAACCGGCTCCAAGCTGAAAATAATCGCGGTATGAGAAGGCGTGGTCCTCTGCTGCGCCCAGATCTGGATCGAAAAGGCGATGGCCGTAGCGAAGACGGCCGTCGTGGCGACGGCGGCCAGCATCTGTG
>JBGOTC010000207.1:0-6015 GCA_041476305.1 Terriglobia bacterium | reverse complement strand
GGCTGAATGGTTTGGTCACATAATCGTCCGCGCCCATTTCCAGGCCTACAACGCGGTCGGCCTCTTCCCCTCGCGCGGTCACCATCAGGATCGGCAATCGGTTCAGGGAAGTATCGCGCCGGATTTCCTTGCAGATTTCGAGACCGGAAAGTTTGGGCAGCATCAAATCGAGCAGCAAAACGTCCGGCGGAGATTTTCTTACCTGCGCGAGGCCGGAGGCGCCGTCGGCCACCGATGTTACCTGGAAACCCTCCTGGGCGAGGTTGTATCGCACCAACTCGACAATGTCCCGGTCGTCTTCGATGATCAGGATGCGGGTCATAAGAAATCGCAACAACTGGAAAGGCGGCGGAGCGCCTCCCCCAATGCGCGCCACGGCTCCGTCGAAGGCAGGTTACTTGCGCCCCGAGCGAACGGTCAAGTCCGCCCGAACCATTTTGCCCGTGGGATTGTTACAGCTTGATGAAAATGCGACGCCAGTAAAGGACCCAGAGAGGCAGGAAGCAGAGGATCACGAAAAACAAGGCGAACAGGAGTGAAGCGTTCTTCGGGCTGGCCAGGTTGATGAAAAAATGCGAGTAAACGTATCCGTGCCACGTCATCCTCTTCCCTGCAATCGTGATGTGATAGATGACGCTCAATTTCGCGAGAAAGGTGGCCAGGGTGAATGCGGTGATGGCGTTGCTCCCGAAAATTACAAATGGTTTTGCCCAACGCCGCCACCCGCGCAAATCCAACAGCCAATAACAAACCCCGAGGACAACCATCGCGAAGCCGCTGGTGAAGACCACGTAGGTGCTCGTCCACAGGTTCTTGTTGATGGGGAAGAGACCATGCAGGAGACGTCCGAAAATCATCAACAGGCCGCCCACAATTATCAGCCCCGCAAACTTGCGCTCCTTCGTTGAGTCCTTTCGCAACCACTCACCTACGAGGACTCCCGATAGCGCGGTCCCAATTGCCGGCAGGGTGCTCAGAAAGCCTTCGGGATCCCACATCGGTTTCCAGAGATGGCCAAGCATGATGCGCCGGTCAATCCACGCCGCGAGGTTTCCTTCCGGAGTAAGATTTCCCGCTCCATAGCCCGGCACCGGCACAAACCGCATCAAAGCCCAATAGCCGATCAGCAAGGCCACCATCGTCCAGAAAACTGCCCGCGCGTTGGCCACAAAATCTTCGCGGTCCGCGCGGCGCGCCGTCGCCACCACCAAAAGACCGGCCAGCAAATAACAAACGGCGATGCGCTGCAACACGCCCGTGTAGCGGATGGTCGCAAAGTGAAAACGGGGGAAGCCATTGAGGAACAACCCCACGGCAAAGATCGCTATGCTGCGAATCAAGACGTGAAGCGCCAGTGATTTTCTTGTTCCTCCGCGTTTCAGGCGCGCCGAAAACGAGAGTGTCATGGAAACGCCCGCGATAAAAATGAAGAACGGGAAGATGAGGTCCGTCGGCGTCCAGCCATTCCATTCCGCGTGATCCAGCGGCCAATAGATGGCCGCCCAGGTTCCCGGATCGTTGACGAGGATCATGGCGGCGATGGTCATGCCCCGGAACACATCGAGGGAAACAATTCGTCCAGTGCCAGCCGGGACTTCGCCGGAATTCAAGGGAGCGGATGCGTGAGGTGTGGAGCCCAGAAATTCTCTCCGGAGCGGCACACTAGCGCACGCGCGCGGCAAAAAGCAAGCGCGGCCTGGAGGAGAAAACAAGCCGCGCAAATTCCGAATCTAGATCAGAATCAGTGGAAGGAAAGGTTGTGCGCTCCCGCGGCAAAGGAAGTCACCGCGCTGGCCGTCTGCGGCACCCACCAGATCTTGCGCTCCCAGGCGTGCGAGCTATGCAGCATGTGCTTGGCAAGCATGTCAAACAAGAGCGGCGCGACTTGCACCGCGGCATAGAGCGAGCCGGAGTTGGCGAAGGGGCGAAGCATGGGGTTCATCTCCCGTCCCATGCCGCTCTGGATTGCGCGTCGAGTTGACCAGGCATCAAATGTCGCCGCGCCATGCTCGATGGCACCCAGGATGTACCACATCTTCGGCACACCGCGCCCCGCCAATTCAGCCGGCGGGTGATAGGCCGAGGATCGTCTGCTTGAGGAAACGCGCCCCGGCATGGATTCCGTGGCGGTCCGGGAGGATGACTCGCCTGTCGAAGTGATCGGAGTGAGTTCCGTCTGACCCGGCAAGAAAGAAAAGGAACTGGATTCCGTGTCCGGCTGCCATGCGTCGGGTCCGGTCGCCAGAGAGGATCCCGCCGGGAACACCACCTCCCCCGCGGGAATCACCGGCCTTGCCGCGCTGTCTTTCGCTTCCAGGGCCGCACTGGTGGGTCGCTGCGGCTGCGTTTCAGACCAGATGGCCAGGGAATAGCTTGCCGATTGGATCGGCAAATTCGTCACCACCTGGATAGGCACGGTGGACGGTTGAAGCAGAAGCACAGCAAGGGCAAGAAACATTTCACTCTCCTCAGTACGCTGCGCTGAAAGGGTTCCGCAACGTGACGTCAGAGTAGCGATGACAAGCGCTTCTTGCGTATGGGCTAAGGGTTGGTATCTTGGTGGGAGAACCGTCCTGGAACTGGAAGGTTAACGAAAGAAAACTTTAGTCCTAGAGGACAAAACCGCGCCTGTTGGCCCGCGCTTCCAGGTAAGTGGGCCGGGTTACTTCTGACCTGTGGACCTCGCTGTTTCCGCCGCGGAATGCTTGAGGATCCAATTGCTGACGATGGCCAGGATCATCGGCGTATCCTGATTTGAGAGCAGATTGTGGGGGACGTTGTCGATGACTCTCAACTCCTTGTCTTTGGCGCCCAGAAGTTTGAAGAATTGCTTCGATGCGGGCGGGCTGATGACCGGGTCGTCCGCGGGGCGAACGAGCAAGGTGGGCACGATCACGGTTCGCGCATTGTCTTGCCAATGGGAAGCAGCCTCATGGGCTTCCAACACATAATTGACGCTGACACTCTTGTACGAGAGCGGATCCAGGGGGCGGTCCTCGGTGAACTGATTCTGCTTCTCGTCCTTTTGTTTGACCCGTCCCTTCAACGCAATGGAGGGTTTGTCCGGCGTGAAGAGCAGGTCCGGCAGATAACGAAAGGTGCCAAACTGTCGCCACTGGTGGTCATGGATCGCCACCGCTGGAGAGAGAAGAATCAAACCGGAGATTCCCCCGTTCAATGACGCGTAGTTAAAGGCGAACACGCCTCCCATGCTTTCCGCCATCAAGTATTGCTTGGCGTGAGGATAAGTCTCCCGAAGATACTTGAGCATCGCGCCGATGTCTGTATTCTCTGTGGGAATATCGGGAATGTGGCCGCGCTTCCCGCAGGAGAGGCCGTGGCCTCGGGAATCGACGGCGTAAATCGTGAGCCCCGTCTTGTTGAGTTCCTGGGCGACAGCTGTGAAGTTCCCGCTATGACCGCCGATTCCGTGAAGAACCAGCACGACAGAATCAGAATGTGTGTCCGCCGGTGGGGTCCAATAACGGTAGAAAAGGCAGGTCCCGCTGGAATCGATGAAGCCATGCTTATCGCTGATTTTTTCAAGATAGGGAGCTGCGTCGCTTGGTGAATTGATTTCCGGCGGAAGGAGCGCCGCGGGGTCCTGCGGGCCGGACCGCCCGTTGTTAGTCGCCCGGCCCAAGACCGCGCCAGCGAACATGGATGTGACAACAAGCGTTGCAACCGCCAATCGATTTTTCATTTGGCCCCGGTCCCCAAGCAGATCTCATTCCTGCGGTGACTTGCAAATCTACACTTTCCGCGAATTTTAGTCACGTCACATTTGCAGTGTGTTCGGTCCCCTGTTTGACGCGCCGATCAGGAGACCGGCTTGACCGAATTATTCTCCGAGGAGGGCGTGTACCTTGGCGAGCAAGTCCGACCCCGCCTGCTCGGCTTCGGTGGTGGAATATTGCGGGTCGAGGAGGATCAAATGGATTCGGGGATCGGCCGGCCGCAGTTTCTCAAGGGCCACGGGATTCGCCTGCAGGCCCGGGCCGCCGATAATCATGCAGGGCCGGGTGACGCGGATCAGCGTGCCGGCATCGGAAACGTGGCGCGAGGTGAACACCTCGTACCCGGCGCGTCGCAACAACGCGTTCAGGTAGGCGAGTAGATCCGTGGAGGGGTCCACGCAAACAATCTTTTTCCTGGAGGGAGGCGCGGCTTCTTCGGCAGTGTGCGACCCTTCGGAAAAAGCCGCGATGGCTTCGCTCTCCGAGTCGTAGCTGCGAAACACGGAGCTGAGGTTCGTAACCTGAAGAATTTGCGAAACCTGTTTCGACAATTCGCAGAGTTTCAGGTCGCCCCGGAACGACCTGAGCGATCCCGCGATGCGGACCAGAGCCCCCAAGCCCCCGCTGTCCACATAATTCACCTCCGCAAGACGCAGGACGAATTTCTTTGATTCCGGCGAACGCTTGTCCACCTCGGCCTGCAACGCCACGGTTTCTTCGCCGACAATCAAGCGTCCCTGGCAGCGAATGACAATCACGTTCCCTGACTTTTGCGATTGAACGCTCAGTTGCATGGCGGGGCAAACCTACCACAGGCTGCGCATTTGCGCACCCGTTGGCCCGGAAACAAATCCAGAATTTCGGCATGGGAATGTGGAGCGATACTTCCGGATCAAGCAAGGGTTGAATGGATTGCGCTGCTCAGACCGGAAAATTCATCCGGGCGAGCAGACTCTGGAATCGGGCGTCTGCATGAAGGCTTTCAAAGCGCGGATCGCGCTTGAGCCAGACTAGCCACACATCATGCAGCGCAAAAGATTTTTCGAGCCATTCCATGGCCAGGGCGTCTTCGCCGAGGCCCGCGTGCACGATGGCGAATGCATAGGGGGAAATGTAACGCACCGCGGAAGCCCGGGTCAGCCCTTCCAGAATATCGCGCGCGTCGCGCTGGCGCCCTCCGAGCGCGTAAGAATGGCCCAGGCCGGCGATGCCGATGGAATTCCCCTCACTGCGGTCGCGCGCTTTTTCAAAAGCCAGTATCGCCTCGCGTTGTTTGCCGGTCTGTTCCAGAGCCAGGCCCAGACTGTAATGGGCGGCTGCAAATTCCGGTTCCATTTCGATTGTTTTCAGGGACTGCTCTTTCGAGCGCGCATACTCACGCGCCATGTAGAGCGTCCAGGAGATCTGTACGTTGACGACCAGCGAAAATGGATCCAATTCCTTCGCCCGTTGGATCTGATCCATGGCCTCTTCCGCGCGGCCCAGAGCCGAGAGGAGGTCCGCATACCCCCACCGGGCCATGGCATTGTTGGGATTAAGGTCGATGGAGCGCTTGTATTCCTGTTCCGCGACAGGCCAATTCCAATCAAAATTTTTGTTGATGCTTGCCAGCGACGCGTGCGCCTCGGCAAGCTCTTCGTTGATCGCCAATGCCCGGAGCGTGGCCTGCCGCGCCTGCGGAATCACATCGCTCGAGGGAAGCATTCCGGTGAATGCGACCAGGATTTGGACTTCGGCGAGCGCGGAATATGCGAGCGCGAAGTTGGGGTCTTTCTGGATGGCCAGTTGAAAATAGGCCACGCTCTTTTGCATCCCGTCTTCGGAAAGCCGGTGCCAGTGATAGCGCCCGCGCAGGTAGGATTCGAGAGCGGCGGGATCGGTTGTGGAGGCGCTTCCCAGCGCGCGTTCCGTCGTGGGGAATAATTCCAACGCCAGGGATCGTGCAACGGATTCCGCCACGCTCCGCTGAATTGCAAAAATATCAGCGACGCCGCGCTCATAGCTCTCGGCCCAGATTTGTGTTCCATCGCTCACCTGCACGAGTTGGGCGGTGATGCGCAGGCGGTCTGCCGCGCGCCGAACGCTCCCCTGCAGAAGATAATCCACGCCCAGCTCGGTGCCGATTTCTCCAATGCTTTTCCCTGCCTGCTTGTAGCGCATTGCGGAGGTGCGCGCGATCACGCCCAAACCACGCGGGTGCAGACGTCCAAGTTGCGTGATCATTTCTTCGGTGAGGCCTTCGGCGAAATATTCCTGCTCGGCATCGCCGCTCAAGTCC
>JBGOTC010000206.1:0-6061 GCA_041476305.1 Terriglobia bacterium | reverse complement strand
GTGCCGGTTTCCAGCACCGCCATCCGGCGAGCCATCTCTGAAGGCCGCGTGGAAATGGCGGATGCAATGTTGGGACATTCCTTTGTCCTGACGGGGACGATCGTTCCGGGATCAGGGCGCGGGTCAAAAATTGTCTTCCCGACACTGAATCTCGCGCCAGAACAGGAGCTGTTGCCCGGCATCGGAGTCTATGCCACGGAATCCATTCTCGAGGGGAAAGTCTATCGATCAGCCACAAACGTCGGCGTACGACCGACTTTTGACGGCACAAGTTTGAGTGTTGAGAGTCACCTGTTCGACTTCAGCGATTCCCTGTTTGGCGGAAGGATGGAAGTCCGGTTCTGGAAGCGCCTCCGCGAGGAACGGAAGTTCTCGGGAGCGGATGCCCTGCGCGCTCAAATTGAGTTGGATATCAAGGCCGCCAAGGATTTTTTCGCGGCCCTTGATGCACGTGTTGCAATTCGCCGCTAAGGCCTCATTACCACCGCACATTGTTGGACTTCCACGACCTGCCACCTCTCTGACTTCCGCTCAACAAACGTCTCATAATCCTAACTTTCCAGCATTATGTTTACTTGTCAGGGTGCGGGCGCGACAAGTTCCGTCAAGGGAGACATTCCCTGCCCTATGAGCAAAGGGCTTGCTGCGAATCGGGACTCAGAGAAAGGAGGGTGGAAGGCTACGGCTTGCAGTCGGAGCAATAGCCGCCGATTTCAGTGCGGGTGACGGTGATCTTGATGTCGCAGTCGTGTTCGATCTGGCGCTTGAGCTGTTCAAACAGGCGGCTCTCCACTTCCCTGACCTTGCCGCAGCGCAGGCAGGCAACGTGAATGTGGTCGCGGAGGCCGTGGCTTTCGTAGAAATGTTGCTCGCCGTGGATGTGGAGGAGATCGAGCTCGTCAATCAGGCCGAATTTCTTGAGCATGTCGAGGGTGCGGTAAACCGTGACGCGGTGAATGTGCGGATCAATCCTCTGCGCGCGCTCGAGGATGGCTCCGGCATCGAGGTGGCGCTCGGCAGCGTCCATGACCTGGAGGAGGACGCGGCGCTGCTTGGTCAGGCGGACTCCGCGCTTGGCGAGGGCGGCCTGCAGACGGCCCGGGCGTTCATGAGCATTAATGCGTTCGCCGCTGGAGACTCGATGGGCGCTGGAAAGAGGCATTGTGAGAACCGGACGCGCCCGAAAAGATTCTAAGAATGCGGAATCAGGCGCACCACGTCATTGTACATGACGAAAGCGAAGATGATCAAAAGGAAGACCAGGCCGACCTGAATGAAGCGTTCCTTTGTTTTCAGGCTGAGATCCTTACGGATCAATCCCTCCACGCCCAGCATCAGGATGTGGCCGCCATCGAGGATGGGAATGGGAAGGAGATTCAATACGCCAAGGTTCAAGCTGATGACGGCCATCAAGAATGCGAGGTTGCGGACACCCGTCTGTGCCGCGCGGCCGGAGAGTGTGATGATTCCCACCGGTCCCATGAAGTCTTTCGCGGAAAGCTTGCGCTGAAAAAGCTGGCCGAGCGATTCCATAATCTGGCCGGCCAGGCGATAGTTGAACCACGCCGAAAATCCCGCGGCTTCGAATAGGCCTCTGCTCTTCAATTGAGTTTCAGGTTGAAAATTGAAGCCGAGAAGCCAGCGGGGGCCTCGGCCATCGCCAGCATCCTTCAACTCTGCGGCCGCGAGGAGCGGAATCTTTTTGTCGCCACGAAGGATTTCGAGATGGACGGGCTTGTCCTTATGCGATCCAACAACCTGCATGGAATGGCTTGGGTTCTGAATCTCCAACCCATCGATGGAGAGAATTTGATCACGGGGCTTCAAGCCTGCTTTCTCCGCGGGTGATCCAGGGCTGACGGCGCCAACGATGGCTCGCTCTCGGGGATATCCGAACATCATCCCCTCATCCATGTTTGAACGAACCGATGAGGAGATCGACTGGCCATCGCGCTCGATGACGAGGGGAACGGAAACACCTGGGACCGAAAGGTTGGTCTCCCAATGAGCGCGACTCCAGGTGGGGGACTCAACGCCATTGAGAGAAATGATCTTGTCACCGCTCTTGATCCCCGCCCGCTCTGCCGGTGAACCAGGGGCCACCCAGGCGATGGACATAGGGTTATCGGCATAAGTGGCCTGGGGGACTGCGGCCATGAAATAGATGGTCAGGATGCAAATGGCAGTCACCATATTCATCGCCGGGCCGGCGAGAGCGATGCAAACGCGCTGCCAGCGCGGCTTGGAAAGAAATTCATCCGGGGAGCCGGTGCGCTCCTCGGAGGGATTATCGCCGGCCATGCGTACATAGCCGCCGAAAGGCAAGGCGCTGAGGCGGTAATCAGTCGGGCCACGCTTGAGGCCCAGAAGCCGCGGGCCAAAGCCGATGGAGAAAACGTCGACGCGAACGCCAAAAAAACGGGCCACGAGAAAATGGCCGAACTCGTGGAGCATGACCATAATCCCGAGGGCAAACACTGCACCTAAAATGTAGAGTACGCTTTGCAAGGCTATCTTCCCTTCCCCAGTATGCCGCGCGTCAAGCCGCGCGTCCCAATTTACCAATCTCTTCCGCCGCCAGTTTCCGCGCCTCCGCGTCGGCAGCCAGAATATCCGCGATGCTGGCGGGCTTCGACCGCGGAAAGCGATCCAGGACCTGCTCGATCACTTGCGAAATCCCGCCGAAACTCAATTGATGCGCCAGGAACGCCGCCACGGCCACCTCATCGGCGGCATTAAACGCCGCAGGATAGGCGCCGCCGCGCCGAATGGCGTGACGCGCCAACTTCAGGCACGGGAACCGCCGCGAGGATACTTTCTCAAAATCCAGCCGCCGCAGCTTCGTCCAATCAAGTCTTATGTCCCTAGATTCAACCCGCTCAGGATAGGTTAGCGCATATTGAATGGGAACGCGCATGTCCGTGGGCCCCAACTGTGCCAGGACAGAACTATCCACAAACTCCACCATGGAATGAATGGTGGATTGCGGATGAATCACAACATCAATTTTGTCCAGCGGCATGCCGAAGAGCCAGTGCGCCTCGATCACTTCAAAACCCTTATTGACGAGGGTCGCTGAGTCAATGGTGATGCGCTGGCCCATCTTCCAGTTTGGATGCGCCAAAGCCTGCTCAGGTGACGCGGAAGCGATTTGCGCGAGGGGCGTCTTGCGGAAAGGGCCACCGGACGCCGTCAGGACGAGCCGACGGACCTCCGGGTGGGTTCCGGCGCGAAGGCACTGGTGCACGGCGTTGTGCTCGCTATCCACGGGAAGGATTTCAACGCCCGTTCTTTTCGCGGCGGCCATAACCAGCTCGCCTGCGGCGACGAGGACTTCCTTGTTAGAGAGTGCGACCTGCTTACCGGCTACAACCGCGGCGTAGGTCGCCTCCAACCCTACAACGCCGACGGCGGCGGAAACGATGACCTGGGCCTCCGGGTGGGTGGCCACAGCGCGGTTGCCGGGGCCGCCGGATTGGATTTCGGGGACTGGAGAGACGCCAGCGGAGCGGAGGCGCTCCGACAATTCCGAAGCCTTTGCAGCATCCGAGACGGAGACCAGGCTCGGATGATGCCGCTTAATCTGTCCCGCCAATTCTTCGAGATTTGAACCCGCGGCCAGGGCGACAATTCTCAGGCGGTCCGGAAGCGATTCGACAACATCCAGGCACTGGCGCCCAATGGAGCCGGTGGAACCAAGGATGGCGATGCTCTTCATTTGTGAAGCGGAAAGCTCCTTACTTTGCGGACGAACAATCGTCTACACGTTTTGTGTGAGCCAGCTCAAATAGTACCAGACCACGGGCGCGGCAAAAATCAACGCATCGATGCGGTCGAGCATCCCGCCATGCCCGGGAAGGAGTGTGCCGGAATCCTTTACGCCCGCGCTCCGCTTATAGGCCGATTCCAGAAGATCGCCCATCTGGCCGGCGATATTTGCCAGCACGGCCATCAAGATGAGATGTCGAAGAGGCATCTCCATCCAGCGTTGAGAGATCACCGCGACCATGACAGATCCCAGGAGATTTGCCACCGCGCCCTCCCAGGTTTTTTTCGGACTCAGGTAGGGAGCCATCCGTAACCGGCCAACGGACCGGCCGACGAAGTAGGCCAGGGTGTCGCCGACCCAGACCAGCACAAGCGTGAAGAGCAAGAACTTACGCCCATTGGGAGCGCCATGAATGCGAATTACGGCTGAGAATGGCAGCACAAGGAACAACATCGCCGCGGCGCTCACGGCGATGGACGCAAAGGAATCCACAACGGGCTTGCGGCCAAACAGAATGATGGCCGTAGCGCCAAGGACGAATGTCACCAAGATGATTTCCGTGGTAAAGAACAGCGCAAAATTTGAATTGCGGATAATCCGCAAGCCCCCGGAAAGGTTGTGCGACTCCTGGGCCGAGGCCAACCACAGTGTGAAATAGATGGCCACAGCGCAGAGTCCGGTCCAGATGCGGAAACCATGCATCCCAACACGCTCGCCCAAGGAGAAGAACTCGAGGAGTGCGAGCAGAACGACCGCTGTGGCGAGAACAGTGACGACAGAACTGGGGCACCACCACACAACTAGAACGACTGCAGGGATCAGGACGGCAGCGGTTAGAATTCGACTGAAAGTCATAGCGCGTCCCGCGGCAGCGCGGACGGCAAAGAATGTATCACGACACGGGAGTTGAATCTGAAATGGGAAGTGGGATCGTGCACTGACTACGCAGACTGGCGACCATCGGCGGCGCTCAAACCCCCATAGCGGCGTTCCCGCTTCTGGAATTCGATGAGGGCTTCCAGCAAACGCGTGCGGTTGAAATCCGGCCACAGAGTTTCGGTGACATAGATTTCAGCATAGGCAATCTGCCAGAGAAGAAAATTGCTGACGCGCATTTCCCCGCTGGTGCGGATGAGCAGGTCGGGGTCGGGAAGGCCCGCTGTGTAGAGATTCTGAGAAATAGTCTCCTCATCCACTGGCGGATGAGTGGCGCCGTTGCGCTTCACTCGGTCTAGGATGGCGTTGAACGCGTCAACAAGTTCCGCGCGGCCGCCGTAATTCAGGGCCACGGCGAGCTTCATGCCGGTGTTCCCGGCGGTCAGTTCCATGGCGCCGCGGACATCGTCGCGGACGGCTTCAGGGAGCTGGTCGAGGCGGCCAATGACGAACATGCGGATGTTATTGCGATGGATTTCTGGCAGTTCTTTGCGCAAGTACTCCCGCAAAAGGCGCATCAGGAAATCGGTTTCGGCCTTGGGGCGCCGCCAATTCTCCAAAGAAAATGCGTAGAGGGTGAGAGCGGGAATACCGAGCTTCGCGCAACTTTCGATGACTTGCCGGGCGGAAGCGACGCCGGCGCGGTGACCGGCGATGCGCGGGAGATGGCGCTTCCCTGCCCACCGGCCATTGCCGTCCATGATGATAGCAATGTGATGGGGGAAACGGCTCGTGTCGAGGTGTTCCAGGAGCCGAACTTCCTCGCGCTTTTTGGAATCGATTAGTTCGATAGCCTTCACAGGACCAACCCGCCGACCCGGGCTTCTTTACACCGCAAAGTTAGCACAGCGCCGGGGACCACGCAATCACCCCAAAACATCATGTTCCGGAGACGGCACCAAACTTTACCGGAAACAACGCGGCGAAGACCAAAACAAGAGTCAAGATAATCATGGCGGCGCTAGTCACCCAGGCGATGACGTTAAAAGTGGTTGAATTGGCGTGCTCGCCGAGAAGGTCGCGGCGGCTGGCGAGCAGGACGATAAAAATAAGGACGACAGGCAGCCAAATTCCGTTCGCGACCTGTGAAAAAACAAGGATCTTCAAAAGCGGCGCGCCGGGGATCAAGATCAGGCCGGCGCCCACGACGATAAGGATGGTGAAGAGCCAGTAAAAAATCGGCGCGTCCCGGAATTTTCTGTCGATGCCGGATTCAAAACCGAGGCCTTCGCAAATCACGTGAGCAGTGGAAAGCGGCAGGATGCTTGCCGCAAAAATCGAAGCGTTCAGGAGCCCAAATGCGAACAGGTAGGCCGCCCACTTGCCTGCAAGCGGGGCCAGCGCCAATGCCGCTTC
>JBGOTC010000205.1:0-6082 GCA_041476305.1 Terriglobia bacterium | reverse complement strand
CGGGCTCGGCGTGCTGGATATTGCGTTCGCCATCGGACTGCTTCGCCGCCCGCAAACCGCCTCGCGCTGAAGTCCCGTGGCTCCTCCCCCAATCGAAGTTAAATCATGACGGCGTCCGACACTGCGCGTCCCCTGTTGTGTTACATCACGGACCGGCGCGCGCTTGCGAACCCGGGCGATGTGATGGCGGTGATCCGCCGCGCGGTGGCGGCGGGGGTGGACTGGATTCAGATCCGCGAGAAAAATATGCCCTCGCGTGAATTGCTTGCGCTGGCGCGGGAGGCAGTGAAGGCGGCAGGCGAGGCTCCCGCGCCCGGCTCCCGCACAAAGATTCTATTGAATGACCGGCTGGATATTGCGATTGCGGCGGGCGCAGCGGGAGTGCATCTCGCGGAGACGTCGCTCCCCGTGGCCGCAGTTAACATTTGGCGCGGGCAACGCATCTATGCAGATGGGAAAGCACGAGGTGGTGAGTTCCTGATTGGAGCGTCGTGCCATTCCGTGGAGTCCGCGCGGGCGGCGGAGAAGGACGGCGCGGATTACGTGATCTTCGGCCCTGTATTTGCGACCCCGAGCAAAGCGGCGTATGGCGCGCCGCAGGGAATAAACCGGCTGGCGGAGGTGTCCAGGAGTGTGAGGATACCCGTGCTTGCCGTGGGCGGCGTGAATTTGGAGAATGTCCGTGAGTGCCTTGCGTCGGGGGCGGCGGGGGTTGCAGCGATCCGGATGTTTCAGGAGGCGAGGGATTTGGGGGATTTGGTGAGACAGCTTCGGAGTCATGTTTAGGCTGGCGCAATGGTGAGTGGAATGACACGAATCATTCTTCTGATTTTGGCTCTGAATTTCCCGTTGACCCAAACTACCGAAGGTAATATCCGTGTCCAACACAAGTGGTTCCTATATGACCGTGCCGCCGCGGACCTCGATGGCTACACTCAACGGATTACGGTAGATGGCGATGAGGATCGATTCCGGGAGCCGCCGATGAGTTTCAAGGGCTCTGATTTCTGGTACGAATATGGATACAAATTCCAGACCCTTCATCCACAGCACGGGGCTCGATTGGCGAAAGGTGGCGGCGCTGAAGCGGGATTTGTTGGATGTAGCAAAGCGACCTACGCCAAGAAAGCCATTCGCATTGACGATTTGCCGGTCGGTTCTCACGTTTGCGTTCGGACGAGCGACGGCCGATATGCAGAGATGCGAATTGAAGGATTCGACCGGAAGGGAAAGTCCTTCACGTTTTCATACACGACATGGAAGAAAGATGGATCGGATGCTGTGGCTCCGCGTTATTAGGAAGTGAATGAAAATGGTTCAGGTCATTATTCTCTTTTTGCTGAGTGGGCTGCCGTGGGGGCAGGCAGGGGCGGAGCGGGTTCACAAGAAGGGGAGTATCAGTGTCGAGAACTGGCGAGCTTTTGATTTAGACGAAGGCGCGTCAAGCAGTGAAAAGTGCATCGATTGCGACTATTCCGGGTTGGAACCTGCCGGATTCATTGGCTCTGATTTCTGGTTTGAGGCCTTTGGCAAGCGCAGATATCTTCATTCGCAGCACAAGGCGCGGTTTTCAAAAGGAATCGCCACGAATGCCGGGTACGCCGGATGTGCAGCGGCGACCTACGTGAGAGGTAGGGTTCGCGTTGATGACTTACCGACCGGCGCCACCTTTTGCATGCGCACGAACGAAGGACGCTATGCGGAGATTCGGATCGAAAGCTACGATGCAAAGGCCAAGATTTTGAAGTTTTTGTTCACCACGTGGGAAAAGGAGAAAGAAGCGGCGGTGAAGAAGTGAAGGGCGAACCAAACAGTGGAGTTGGTGGCGCAGTTTCGGAGAGAAGCATAAGCGGGCGGGACTTAGTCCCGCCCCTACAAAAGCAAATTCAACGGCAAGACCTCTGAGAGGATTCTGAATTCATGCTACGGAAACTGATATTTTCGTTTTTCTTGTTGATTGTGCTGCTGGCGGGCGGGGTGTGGTTCACGCTGCGATATATGAGCATCAGCGCGCTCGAGCATCCGGGGCGGACGGAGACATTCCTGGCCACGCAAGCCAAGCGGCGGATGATCGCGCGCGCCGCGCAGGGTGAATTGCCAGCGGAGCCGCCGAGCACGGCGGACAGCGCGTCCGACGGGCACATGATTTATGGCGCGTCCTGCGCGGGGTGCCACGGTTATGACGGCCGGACTCCCACGCCGCTGGGGAATTCTTTTTACCAGCAAGCACCGTCGCTGGCTTCGGCGGATATCCAGCGGTACAGCAACAAAGAATTATTCGTGATTATCCATGGCGGGGTTCGCATGACGGGGATGCCGGCATTTGGAGTTACGCAAAGCCCCGCGCAGATCTGGAGTCTGGTGCATTACGTGAGGAGTTTGCCGATGACGGCACCGGCGCATCATTGAAGGCGCGCCGCAGGGGCTAAAGCCCTCGATCAGACGATCGGGTTTCGGCACGATCTGCCTACCCTGCCTACCGGCAGGCAGGCGGCAGGAAGACTGAAGTTGCTCCCACCTAAGGGCAAACCGAATCTTCAGATTGAATAACTGCCCTATACTTGTCTGCCATGAACCGCTGCCGTTCACTCTCCCTCGCAATGGTAATTAGCGCGACGTGCAGCACGTTCTTTAGTGCAAGCACAGGTGCTGTGTGCGAGCAGCCCAAGCCCCGCGTTTGCGCCGAATTCTTCCACAGCGATGTTGTGTTCGTGGGTACCGTGATTCGTGAACGAACAGTGCCCCAAGGAGTCGAATTCTTTGACGCATGGCGATACACACTGCGAGTAAGAACGGTCTATAGGGGAAAAGCGGGGCCATTTCTAACTGTGTTCACGGATAACAATAGTGTCCGCTACCCCCTAAAGGTCGGCGAAAGCTATTTGCTGTTTGCGTACATTGACAAAGGACGTCTGACGATCAGCGGATGCGGGAACAACAAGGAAGTTGCCTCGGCCCAACAAGCCATCCGAGAAATCCATGAAGTTCTCAAGCGCATCAAGTCAGCTCATGGCGGAGAGATTTCGGGTGAAGTGCGATTGAGCCATTCCAACGGGGATCACGAGGCAGCAGGAATTGTAGTGACGGCGCGGCATGGTGGAAAAAGCTACTCCGCTGTCACGGACAGGAACGGGGAATTCCATATGTCGGTACCGCCAGGCGCCTACATCGTACGGGTAAGAGATAAGAACCACAAATTCGAGCCCTTTGATTTTAGTTATGACGATCCCAGTTGGGTGATCGTACACAACGGAGGTTGCGCGCAGGTTCTATTCATCGAATAAGGACTTTGGACGAACTTTGCGCCGACCTCTTGCGGGGGCCCCAGAGCGTCAATATCAGGCGGAGCCGAGCCAGCGTCCCACCGGCTGCATGCCGTCGACGTGGTCGAAAATAACCTTCGCTGTAGCCACGATGGGGATGGCGAGAATGAGCCCCATCGCTCCCCAGGCCCATCCCCAGAAAAGCAGCGCCATGGTGACGGCCAGGGCGTTCAAGTGCACGCGCCTGCCGATAATCGCGGGGATCAAGAGATTAAGAGTGATGATGTGCAAGAAGGTCAGCACCGCGGCGACGACGACATAGGGGCCCAGATCGTTCCACTGGCCCATGCCGATGACGACGGGCGGCAGCCAGGAGAGCACAAGCCCAAGATACGGAATGAGGTTGAGGAGTCCGGAAACCAAGCCGGCCATGAAGGGATAATCCAGCCCCATCACGGAAAAGAAAGCCCAGCTGACCAGTACCAGAATAATGGCCACCAAGACGTTGCCTGCAACATAACCGCGCAACATCCTGCTCATTTCGTCGAGGGCGTCGCCGGCGCGATCGCGCTGCGCGGTTGGAAAGAGATCGAGGGTAAGAAGCAAAATCTGTTTTTTCCGGGCGAGCATGAAATAGATGAGGAAGGGCACGAAGGAGATGAAGAGCAGGGTGCCATAGAGGGAGCCCAATCCCTGAAACAACAATGTGCGGATGGGGCGCTGTTGCTCCACGGAGACCGTGGTTGTGCGGGCATTGCGCGTTTCGGCGGGGGTGATTTCCGAGACCCGCGTTTCGAGCCGTGCGATGCGTTTTTCCACGTTGGCGGCAACGCCGCGCAGCACGGTGGCGTAGCGCGGCCAGTCCGACGCAAAATTTTCGATGCGGTCATACATCAAGTAGCCCAGCCCTCCGATGACCGAAAACGCCAGCAACAGAACAACCACGGCGCCGAGGGCGCGAGGAACGCGGACGCGCTCCAGCAAAGTGACCGGCGGATCCAGAAAGTATGCGCTGAGCACGGCGAACAAAAGGGTCATCACGACGCTGGAAGCCCAGATGCTGAAGGCGATGATGACTCCCGCAGCGAGAAGGCGTTGGCTCGGCGTGCTGCGACGGCGGCGGTTCGGAAGGACAATTTCCTCAACGCCTTTTTCAGGAAGCGGTTCCCTCACGGATTCGCCAGACTGGTTGGCCATGTGCTCTCTTCTCTGAAGGGGTGACAGCGATGAGACATTGAAGTTATCACACCCGAGGGCCGCGCTCCATGCTTGGCCAGTGCAAATCA
Organism: Terriglobia bacterium; assembly: GCA_041476305.1. Classification (GTDB taxonomy): domain Bacteria; phylum Acidobacteriota; class Terriglobia; order Acidiferrales; family UBA7541; genus DASTCZ01. Next base: position 1,533 of record JBGOTC010000205.1, on the reverse strand, counting down.
GGGGAGATGCTCCTGGAGGACTGAGGGAGAGAACGCGTGTGCTAGACTGGCTTTTTAAATAGCGAAAGAAATCCTGCTGGCATGGCCAAACAACTCTTCGGCACCGATGGCATCCGGGGTGTCCCTGGCGAATATCCGCTGGATGACGCCACGCTCTTCCGCACCGGAAGCGCGTTGGGACGGTTTCTGAAGCCCGGCGGCGCTTCGCCGCGCGTCCTGATCGGGATGGACACACGCGAATCGGGGCCGCACATCGCGGGAGAACTCGCGTCCGGGCTCGCCTCGGCGGGCGTGGCGGCGGTTTCCGCGGGAGTGATTACCACTCCCGGAGTGGCGCGTCTGGTGCGGCAGAAGAAATTTTCCGCCGGCGTGGTGATTTCCGCGTCGCACAATCCCTATCACGACAACGGTGTGAAGCTGTTCGCCTCCACGGGAATGAAATTCGCGGATGAAATCGAAGAAAAGTTGGAGGCAGAAATCCTCAGCGGAAAAGTGGAGCCCGCGGAGGCGATGTGGCTGGACGCGGACCCGGCGCTCGACGCCGCATACCTGGAATTCCTGCGCGGGCGCTTGCTGCCCGGCGCAAGCCTTTCTGGAATGAAACTGGTGCTGGATTGCGCGAACGGCGCGGCGTTCCGGCTGGGCCCGGAACTTTTCCGGTCGCTCGGGGCGGACGTTGTGGCAATCAACGACTCGCCCGACGGGCGAAATATTAATGCCAACTGCGGGTCGCTGCATCCGGAAGGATTGCAGGAGCGGGTGAAGGCGGAGCGCGCCGCGCTGGGCGTGGCGTTTGACGGCGACGCGGACCGCGCATTATTCGTGAGCGCGTCGGGGCGCATGGTGAATGGGGACGGCACCCTGCTGGCGATGGCGCGGTATCTGAAGTCCACGAAAGAGCTGAAATGCGGGCGCGTGGTGAGCACGACGATGGCGAACCTGGGGCTCGAGCGCGTGCTCGCGGCGGAAGGGCTGGCGCTGGTGCGCGCGGACGTGGGCGACCGCTACGTGCTGGAAGAAATGCTGCGCGGCGGATGCAACCTGGGCGGCGAGCAATCGGGGCACATTATTTTTCTGGACGACGCGACGACCGGAGACGGGTTGCTGACAGCGGTGAAGATCGCGAGCCTGGTGGCGCTGCGCGGGCCGCTCGATCAGCTGGTGCAAGGGCTGAAAGTTTTTCCGCAGACGATCCGCAACGTGAAGGTGCGGTCGAAGCCGCCGCTGGAATCGCTGCCGGAAGTTGCGCGGACGCTGGCGGAGGCCACGCGCGCGCTGGGGGATTCCGGAAGGATTGTGCTGCGATATTCGGGGACGGAGCCCAAGGCGCGCGTGATGGTGGAAGCGGAGCGCGCCGAAGATGTGGAACGCTGGACGGCGGCGCTGGTGGCGGCGATCCAGACGGCGTTGGGAGCGTAGCCGCAGGGGCTAAAGCCCGCGGGCTCAGTGGAACCCGGGCGACAAGGCCACTCGCTGGCGCGAAAAAAGACAGCTGAGGTGGAGCTGGTACGCAGGTCCCTGCCTGCCGGCAGG